>NZ_PYIA01000093.1:0-27728 GCF_013265645.1 Sphingopyxis sp. BSNA05
TTTTCAAGGCCTATTCGGCCGACAAGGGCACGGAATTGCTGAGCCTGCCGATGCAGTCCGGCATCGTCAGCGCGCCCTCCACCTATATGATCGACGGCGAGCAATATGTCGCTTTCCTGACCAGCAAGGGCGGTGCCTTTCCGCTGGTCGCCGGTGTTGCCGGCGGGGTGACGCGCCAACTGCCCAATATTCCGCGGCTGGTGGTGCTGAAACTCGGCGGCAAGGCTGCCTTCCCGCCGCTCCCTGAAAAAGGCGAAGTGGTCTGGGATCCGCCGGTACAGACCGGCACCCCGGAACAGATTGCCACCGGCAAGGGCCTGTACGGGCGCAATTGCCTCGTCTGCCACGGCGACAGCGCGATCGGCAACGGCTTCACGCCTGATCTGCGGGTCAGCGGCGTATTGCCCGATACCCAGGCCTGGGCCTCGGTGGTCAAGGGCGGCGCGCTCAAGCAGCACGGCATGGTCGGTTTCGGATCGCAGCTCAGCGACGCACAGGTGGAAAATATCCGCCACTATGTCGTGAACCGGTCGATCTGGACCAAGGAAAATCTGCCCGAGATGACCGCGCCGACGGTGCGGTGATCTTACGGCCATTGCCTGCCCAAATATTGTTCACAGGCCGCGATAAATGCCTGTTTTTGAGCAGCATTGTCAGTCGTCCGATAACAGATTAGCAATGTAGCCAAGCATTCCGGCGATTCTGTTCGCGAATCGATTCTGGCATGGTAATTGAATAGCAACGGGCAATACTGCCCGGCCGAGGTGGTTTGCTCCTGTTCGGGGGAAATGCCGAGGAAGCGGTACACGGGAACGTAAAAATGAAAAAATCGAAGCCATCATCAAGCCCTTCAAACTGGACGAGGTCAAGGAAGCACTGCACGAAGTCGGTGTATCCGGCATTACCGTGACCGAAGCGAAAGGCTTTGGCCGGCAGAAGGGCCATACCGAACTTTATCGCGGCGCCGAATATGTTGTCGACTTCCTGCCCAAGGTGAAGCTGGAAGTGGTCGTCGAGGACAGTCTTGCCGACCGTACGGTCGAGGCGATTGCCGCGGCAGCCCAGACCGGCCGCATCGGAGACGGCAAGATTTTCGTCATTCCGGTCGAAGCGGCGCTGCGTATCCGCACCGGCGAACGCGACAACGACGCCATCTGATTTTCATTCCAACCAAACCCAATAAACCAGAACCAAGGGACTAAATAATGGGCAATACAGCATCCGATATTATCAAGTTGATCAAGGAACATGAGATCGAGTGGGTCGATGTTCGCTTCACCGATCCGCGCGGCAAATGGCAGCATCTGTCGATGTGCGCCGAAGTCATTGACGAGGATGTGCTGGAGGAAGGCTTCATGTTTGACGGCAGCTCGATCGAGGGCTGGAAAGCGATCAACGAATCCGACATGATCCTGCGCCCCGACCTCGACGCAATGTATATGGACCCCTTCTCGGCCACCCCGATGATGATCCTGGTCTGCAATATCGTCGAACCCGGCGACGGGTCGCTTTACAGCCGCGACCCGCGCTCGACCGCAGTGCGCGCCGAGGCCTATCTGAAATCCACCGGTATCGGCGACACCATCTATGTCGGACCGGAGCCGGAATTTTCATGTTCGACGATGTGAAGTTCGAAAATGGCTACGACCGCTCCGGCTTCCGGATCGACGATATCGAGCTGCCGACCAACACCGGCCGCGATTATGATGTCGGCAACATGGGCCACCGTCCCCGCGCCAAGGGCGGCTATTTCCCGGTCGCTCCGGTTGACAGCTGCATGGACATTCGCGGCGAGATGGTCACGACCATGCTGGAAATGGGCCTGCCGATGGACAAGCACCATCACGAAGTGGCAGCCGCGCAGCACGAACTGGGCATCACCTTCGGGACGCTGACCCAGACCTGCGACCGGACCCAGGTCTATAAATATGTCGTGCAGCAGGTTGCCCATGCATATGGCAAGACCGCAACCTTCATGCCGAAGCCGATCAAGGAAGATAATGGCAGCGGCATGCACACGCATATGTCGATCTGGAAAGACGGCAAGCCACTGTTCGCCGGCAATGAATATGCCGGCCTGTCGGAAATGTGCCTCCACTATATCGGCGGCGTGATCAAACATGCCAAGGCGATCAACGCCTTCTCCAACCCGACGACCAACAGCTACAAGCGTCTGGTCCCCGGTTTTGAAGCGCCGGTATTGCTCGCTTATTCAAGCCGCAACCGTTCCGCATCCTGCCGTATTCCTTATGGTGCGGGTGACAAGGCGAAGCGCGTCGAATTCCGCTTCCCCGATCCGCTTGCCAACCCGTATCTGTCGGCAGCAGCCTTGCTGATGGCCGGTCTCGACGGGATCGAGAACAAGATCCACCCGGGCGAAGCCATGGACAAGAATCTCTATGACCTGCCACCGGCTGAGCTGGCCGAAGTGCCAACCGTCTGCGGTTCGCTGCGCGAAGCTCTGGAAGCACTGGAAGCCGATCACGAATTCCTGCTCAAGGGCGACGTGTTCTCGAAAGACCAGATCGACGCTTATGCCGAACTGAAATGGGAAGAAGTCAGCCGCTTCGAAACAACCCCGAGCCCGGTCGAGTTCGACATGTATTATTCGAGCTGATCCTTCCGGTCAGACTGAAAACAGAAGCCCGGGGCAAGCGATTGCTCCGGGCTTTTTCTTTTGATCTATTGAGAGGAACAGTCCCTGCTGCTCGGGACTGCCGCCCAGCGCGTTAACTTGGTCCGAATCCCGAAGTTTCCGTATTTACAAAGGTTTTACCTTCCGTATCCCTTGAATTCAGGCAAACCAAAACAGGCTTTTCATATTCACGCTTGCTTGTCGGCTCGTGAGTTGTCGCATCCATGATATTCAATTCAATGCTCCTTTCGGGATTGCTGCTGTCGACCGGATGCCGGGATCAGCAAGCTTTGTGCAGATATTACATGGTCTGAAATTGCAAAAATTTCGTTTCCGTTCAACGAAAAAAGAAGCGACGGGAATCTCTGTAACAGCTTCCGGTCCTTCGCGGACGGCAAGCGGGGCATGATGGCGGCGGCGCGTGACCGGATCGGTTGCAAAATGCAGGCCCGCCTTTCGCTACCCTGCCTTCTGATGGCTTCAATAGTCCTTGCTCACCCGCACATTGGCGCTTTGCCGGCCGAGGGTCGAGATGGTCGAGAGGATCGAGAGCCAGCGGGTGATCTGGAATTCGAGCTGGGTGGCGCTATAGCCCTTGCCGTCGGTGATCAGCTCCACATAGACGCGGCGGGTGATATATTTGCCCGCGGCAATCGAGGTGCCGGTACCGGTATCAGTGTCGGACGGCAATATCCGCAACCGGTCCAGACCGACCGCCTTGCGCAACTGGTTGATCGGATCCAGCCCGCCGCCGCTGTTGAGCGAGGCCACGGCAGCCGCCAGCTGGACCGCTTCGGGAGCAGACAGGTCGGCGATGGAGGCGCCGAACAACACCCGCGACAGCAGCTCGTCCTGAGGCAGGGCCGGGATGCTGGTAAAGGCGATTTCCGGCTGGTTGCCGGTGCCGGTGACATTGATCGTGGCGTTCAGGCCGGTCAGATTGGCCTCCGCCTCGATATCCAGGATCGGGTTGACCGGCTGATTGCCGACAAAGCGGATGCGGCCGCGCTCAAGGCTGAACTGGCGACCGGCAAAAGTATAGTCACCGCGCAGCAGATCAGCGGTGCCGACCATCGCAAAATTGTCGACCGGCCCGGTAATCTTCAAACTGGCCTTCCATTCGCTGTCGAGCCCGAGCCCCTCGACCATCAGCCGGTTGGGGGCGTTGGCGGTCAGGTCGAAGCGCCATGGCCGGCCGCGCACCACCACCGGCCGTTCGTCGGCGCGACGATTGATTTCCCGGGTCTTATATCCGGCAGACTGGCTGTCGCGCTGGCTTGACCGAAGCGGAAGAAACTGCGGTTGAGCACGACATTGCCCGAAATCAGGCCGCCATCCACAGAACTGCGGATCTTGATCGGGCCGGTCACCGTGGCGGCGAAATCATCGCGGGCAATCAGCGCGGCCTGCTGGGCATTGACGTCCATGGTGATACCGATGCCCTCGCCCTCTGCGACGGCGAAATTGAAACTGCCGCTGCCGCTGACCGTTCCGCCCCCGGCGGTGGTGCCGGTCAGTTTCGGAAGCACCAGCCTTGAACCGTCAAACTGGCCCACTGTCTTGATATTGGAAATGACCGTGCCGGTGAGCGGGCTTTCGAGCCGCGCGTTGCTGGTGCTGACCCGGCCCTTGATCTGCGGATTGGCGAGACTGCCGCTGACATCGGCGCTGGCCGCTACCGGTCCGGTCAGGTCGAATGTCTCGACCCCGGTCAGCCGCCACAGGCTCTCGGCGCCGCCGTTGAACCGCGCTTGCGCGAACAGTGGCCGGCGCATCAGCTCGTCCTGCCAGTTGCCGCCACCCAGGCCGGTCACCCGCCCCTGGAACCGGCCGATGGTCTTGCCCTCGGGCGACTTGATGATCCCGCGCGCCGCCGCGTTGCGGCTGGACAGGGCAATATTGAGACCCAGATCGACCGGCGCGGAGGTCAGGATCAGACCCGAACGGGTCAGCCCCTTGATCGTCAGCTTCGCTTCACCGACCGGTATCCGGGCGCCGACTGGGTCAGTTTGACGGTGCCGTTGACGCTGCCGCCCAGCCCGAGATCGGGATAGCCGATATCGACCAGCGACAGCGGCATTCTGGCCATCGTCAGGTCTAGTCTGGAATTGCCGCTGCCAAAACGAGCGGACAGCTTCGCGCTGCCGCTGCCATAGTTGATCGTGGTCGCCGGAACGGTCCAGCCATCGCCTTCGCGCCGCAGTTCGAGCGGCTGTGCCAGACGCAGATTGCGGCCCTCAAACTGTCCGTTTCCGGAAATCCGGTAGCGGTCGGGCGTGATGTCCGCCTTTGCCTGGAACTCGAAAGTGCTGCCGCGCGTGCCGGCAACGGTGAAGGTTGCCGTACCGCTGCCGTCGGTCAGCTTGGCATTGGCGGCGACCCGGCCGATGATCAGTTCGCCGCGGCTGATCCCCTGCGCGCGCAGCGTCGCGTCGATATTGGACTGACCGTCGATCAGCAGGATATCGGCCTCCAGCACCGCGGTACGGATGGAGATCGGCGGATCGCCGCCAAAGCGGGCATTTTCGGCCTTGAGATTGGCGCGGATCAGCTGTTGCCCGCTGCCGGGGCGGAACAGCACATCACCGTTCACGCCGCCACCGCTGACCACAAGCCGCCCGGCAAGCCCGTCTGCGGTCGTTCGGATCGTACCGGTGGCCAGCGTATCCGAGACGAGCAGGCGGTCGACCCGCACCGCCGTGTCCTGGCCGGGCGTGGTCAGGATCATACCGTCACTGCTGAACGGCCCCAGCGTCGACCCGCCGGAGGCAACATAGGAAAAGCCTCCCTTGACCGGATCGAGTTGCACGCTGACAGCCGAAAGACCCGCCGCCGGCAGCGGACTGTCCAGCAACAGCGCGACCCTGGGACGGTTGAGCGCGCCGTCGAGTTTCAGATCAAAGCGGCCATATGTGTCCTGCCGTCCCGAGCCGCGGAACGCGAAGGTCGCCGCTCCGGTCTGGCTTCCGGACCCCCGGAAGGACAGTTTCGGCGCCGACACGTTGAGATTGGTAAAGCGCAACAGTCCGTCCGGGCCGAGGGCGAGGCCGGTCTGCAATTGCGGCAAGCCGCCGGCCAGTTCGCGCAGGAAGCCGATGTCGAAACGACGCAGCCTTGCATTGACCTGGCCGTCCAGTGCGATCCCCTTCGCTGCCGGACCCAGGTTGATCTCGGCAATGATGTCCGCAACGCCGACGCCTGTACCGCGAAGCCAGGCGCATTGGCATCGATATTGACGGCGAAATCACCGGTCGAGGGGCGCAGTTCCAGATCCAATGTGCCTTTTGCGACATTGGTCGCGACGCGGGCGCGCTCGGCGAACAGCAGATCCTTTTCATAGCGGAGCAATGCTGTCGCGCTGAAGCCGGAAAGCAATTGTTTCAGCAACTCGCCATTGCCGATTACCGTGCCGACCGAAAGCTCGACGGGGATATCCCAGCCGCCGGCATCCCGCTGTCCTTCGCCCTCGCCCCGCACATTGGTCAGCAATGTCTTGCCAAAAGCCAGCTGTGGCGCGGTCAGCAGATATTGGTAGCGCAGTTGCGAGAATTTTCCGTTCAGCAACGCCTTAAGCTCGAAATCCTGCGCCCGCATATTGGGCGACAGAGCCGATGGATCGATCAGCCGTGTCTCCAGCCGCATCGCATCCAGACTGTTGCGCGCCAGATCAATCCCGCCCTTCGCGGTGAAGGACAAGGCTGCCGAACGCGCTTCGAGATCGAGAGCCAAAAGCCGGTCGGCGAGGCTCGCCGTGCCCTTGATCAGCAGGTCCGGCGAAGCCAGTTTCTGCGCTGCTCCTTCGGGCAGTACAGCGGCGGTCAACTTGCCGTCATAGGCAAATTCTCCGGCCTTCGCCTCGATCGTGACTTGCGTCAGCGTCTCGTCATTGCTGAGCGCAACCAGTTCGCCGTTCCATTTCTGCCAGCTGCCATCGCCTTTCAGGGTCAGCGCCAGGTCGCGATCCATCCCCAGGGCACCGGCTATCACGCCGCCGGCCGGGGCCATGATTTCGGCGTCGATATCAAGCTTCTCGCGCTCCGGTTCGGCATTCAGCGCCAGCAGCAGCTTGTCGCCGCTGCGCGTCGTCGCCGCATCGAGACGCACCATCGCGCGGCCGGCCCTGATATCGGCAGTGCCCGACAGGTCGGCAAATTGTTCGCTGCCGGCCAGGGCTTCGCCCAGAGCCAGATTTTCCGCCCGGAACGCGCCGACATAGATGTCGAAACCGGGCAGCAGAGGGCTGTCTTCTCCGCTGTCGATCAGTTCCGGCAAACGGTCGAGCCGCCCTTTCAGGATCAGCGCATCGGTGATGTTCAGTTCGTTGAATATCCAGGCCAGCGGGTTCCAGTCGACCGCTACGGTGCCAGCGGAGAAAAACTCGCCCTTGGGATCGAGTAGCCGCAAACCCTGCACCCTGCCCTCGCCGTAGATCGATCCCTCGATATCGGCAATCCGGATGCGCAGGCCGTCCTCCGGCTCCAGCGCCTCGACCTGGTTGATGATGAAGCGATGGCCGGAATTGCTGTCCAGCCACATGGCCGCGCCAACCAGTCCCAATAGGAGGATCGCAGCCAGCCCCAGCAGGCCGCGCATGGACCAGCGCCAGATCAGTCGCTTGGAGCCCGGCCTGTCCTTGCTATCGGCCATCTAGAATGCCTGTCCGAGGGAGACATAGACCGCGACACGCGAATCGCCGGGTTGCGGGTTGATCGGCGTGCCGACATCGATGCGGATCGGTCCAAAGTCGCTATAATAGCGAACGCCAAGACCGGCACCATAGCGCATGCCGGAGATGTCCGGCGTGCTGCTGGTATAGACATTGCCCGCATCGATGAATGGGACGATACCTAGATTGCCGCCGAAAAAGCCGGTGCGGACCCGCGCCTCGAGCGAAAACTCGACCAGCGAGCGGCCGCCCACCGGATCATTATTGGCATCGCGCGGGCCAATGCTCTGATAGCCATAGCCGCGAACCGAACCGCCGCCACCGGCGTAGAGACGGCGCGACGGCGCTATCCGGTTGTTCCCGGCACCGGCGATCGTCCCGACCCGGGTGCGGCCGGCCAGCACGATCTTGTCGGACACCGGAAAATATGCGGATCCGTCAAATTGGCTGCGGACATAAAAGAAACTGCCATCCTGAAGCGACGCTTCAGGAGCGATCCGGGCGGTCAGCCTGAAACCCCGGGTCGGATCGAGCAGATCGTCGCTGGCGTCATAGGTGACCAGCCCCGGCAGCGAACCGATGAAGAAGGTGTCCCGGCCCGTCGCATCCGTCGGCCCGGTGACGTCTTCTTCGCGCGATGCCAGCAGCTCGACGCCGAGCGACCAGCTCCAGCGCTTCTGGTAGATCAGGTTGCTCTGGCGCTCGATATTGGCGGCGACGGAGAATGTCTGGGCCTTGAACGCCGGACGGTCGACGACGCTCAGCGCGGTGCGGCCGTTCAATATATTGTCGCGACGCCGATAATTGTTGCGGCGAAAGGACAGACTGCCGGACTGTTCCTGGGTCCCGAGCACGGCAGTAGCGCGGAAGAGGCCTTCCGGCGGGAAGAGATTCCGGTGCTCCCAGCTGACTTCGGCGCGGGCGCCCTCGCCTGTGCCATAGCCCAGCTCGCCGGCCACGGTGCGCAATGGCGCCGGTGTCAGCTTGACCGCGACATCGACCGCTTCCGGATCGTCGGCCACAACCGGATCGACATTGACGGTCGAAACAAGGCCGGTCGCGATCAGCGCACGGCGCAAATCCTCGAGATCGGAGGCCTGATACAGGTCACCGGGATTGAAACGGGCGATCATCTGGACATGATCGGCATCGAACAATTCCGTCGGCGCCAGGACAACGGAACCGAAATTATAGCGGCCGCCCGGCGTCACCGGAACTTCAAGGTCGCCCAGCCGTTCGGCATGATCGATTTCCAGCTCCGGCTCGCCGGTCTTGGCGAAAGGATAGCCATTTTCGGCCATCGCAACGTCGATCCGGCCGATCGCTTCCACAATGCGGTCGCTGTTTACGACATCGCCCGGTTGCAATCCGAACGTTTCGCGGAAATTTACAGGATCAGGATCAACCGCCGCTTGGAGACCGGACAAGACAATGGCGTCGAGCTTATATTGCGGTCCAGCCTGCACCCGGATCACCACATCGATCCGATCCGCACCGTCGGATTCGAAGCGGGTCTGGACGACGGCGTCATAATAGCCTTCTATCCGCAGCAGCTGCTCGACCAGTTCGGCATCGCTCTGCGCACGCCGCCGGATCTGCGCGAAATTGGCTTCGTCGCCGCGATATTGTTCCAGCACCGACAAAATATCAAAGCGCGTGTCGAAAGCCTCGCCAATCTTCTCGGGCAGGCCTTCGAAGCTGATGCCATAGGCGGTTTCAGCCAGCGCATCGGTCGGCCGATATTCATTGAGCGGGGCCGGTTCGGCCAGCTGCTCGTCGGCGATATCCTGGTCGCCGGGGGCGGCTTCGGCTTCATCGTCCACCGCGGCCGTATCTTCGCTTTCGTCTGCCAGTGGCTGTGCCACTTCGTCAAGGTCGGGCCATTCGACGCCAAAATCGGGAAATTCGGTCAGGGGCTGATCCGGATCGAGCGGCGCATCGAAATCCTGCTCGTCCGGTTCACTGGCGGCCGGCATATCTGCGGTTTGCGCATGGCCCGGCCCGATGAGCGAACCCATCAGCAAGATAACCAGCATGCCAAGGCAGCGACAATATGCGGTCAGACCCATTGACGATCTCTTTAGCGGCGGATGAATCGCTATGCCAACGAATAAGCGCGTTTTTCTGGCGAGCGTTTCTTTTTGTAGGATATTCGGTCCAGCCTGCACGGCGCTGCCAATTTCACGGACGGCTTTAACCGCATATTAACCATGATCGACCATATTCCACCCCATGGGAACCGGGCGCTTGTGTCCGGTCGGCAATGGTTCAACAGGATTTTTGGAAATGTCCAATATGCGCGTAATTTTGCTCGAAGCGGCCATGGTAGCCGGTGTCTTGATGACGGGATTGTCAGCGTCCCAGATCGCTTATGCGGCCACCGCTTCCGCCGATGAACAGAAAGCGGCGACCGATCCGCGAGCGAATGTGAAAATCGACAGCTCGATCATGGTCGAACGCACCGAAATTTCGGAAGATGGCGAATCCGTAACCCAACTGCTCAGCCCTTCGGCCATCAAGGTGGTTCCGGGCGACAAGTTGCTGGTTACCAACAGCTATCGCAATCTGGGCGACGAGGCGGTCACCGGATTCGTGCTCAACAATCCCGTGCATCAGGCCGTCACCTTCGTCGAGGCGCTCGAAGACTGGGCTCTGGTATCGGTCGATGGCGGCGAAATTTTCGGTCCCTTGTCTTCGCTGAGCGTAGCGGATGACGAGCAGGGTCCCGCCCCGCCGTGGCGGCTGATGTCACCCACATTCGCTGGGTGCTGCCATCGCCAATCGAACCCGGCGCAACCGGCGAACTGCGTTTTCGCGGTACCGTCAAATAGGCCTGAAGCCAGCTACAAGGCTCCCTCGCATTCCCAAATCACGTCGCGGACAGCGATCAGTCGTGCCAGCCGCGCCAGTTCTGCTGCTAGCCTGGAATGCCGTGCGGCCGACCGCCGCACTCCCGGCTCCGGCCAATATTGCGTGACGCGCAGCTGGCCCGCTGCCCGGTCCGCCTTGATCTCGATCCGGCCGACGAAGCGGTCGCGTTCCAGTATCGGGTAGACATAATAGCCCCATTGCCGCTGCGCTGCGGGCACGAACATCTCGTTGCGATAGTGAAAGCCGAACAGGGCGAGCAGGCGCTTGCGGTCGCGGACGACCGGATCGAAGGGATTGATGATACGCAGTCGCGCGGTCGGTTCGGGCGCGCTGGCCAGTCGGGTCTCGATATCGGGCGGTGCCAGCGCCTTGAGCCATTGCCCCTCATGATTTTCCACTTCCACCGGGACACTGTCCTTCGCCGAATCTGCCCAAAGCTGTGTTTCCTTGGCATTGACCGCATCCCAGAACCGCTGGATTTCACCGGGTGAGCCAAAGGCCAGCCGGTCGAGCGCGTTGCGGCAGAGCCAGTCGATCTGGCCCTCGTCGTCATGGATTGGTTCACGATGATGCAGGGGAATCACCCGCTCGCTGAGGTCGTAATATTTGTTGAAATTGACGCGATGGGAGGTCGCCAGTTCGCCGGCATACCAGAGCTGGTCCATCACCCTCTTGTGCGGCGGGCGATCCCACATCTGTTTCTTGCCGCTAACCTTGGTGTCAAAGGCCTGGGTTGACAGCGGGCCTTCCGCCGCGATGCGGGCCTTGATCTCCTCGGCGCCGATTTCGCGCGCTGCCTTTTTAAACGAAGCATGGCCCGCCACCTTTGCGCCGAGCCGCCGGAACTGCCGCTGCCACATCGGGTAAAATTCGATCGGCAGGACCGAGGCGTCGTGGGTGAAATGTTCGAACACCCCCCTGTCCTCACCCAACAGCTTGTCGAGCATCGGCTCGCGGTAATTCTGGTTGCGGCTCCACAAGATATGATGGTGGGCGCGGGTGACATTCTGGATCGTGTCGAGCTGGACATAGCCGAGGCGGCGGATCATCTCCGGCAGGTCGAGCGGGCCGGTCGGGGTTTCGGACAGGCCCTGCGCCTGCAACCAGAGCCAGCGCGCCTGCCGGTTGCCGATGCGCAGCGCCATCGTGATCAGACCGCGGTGGTTTCGATATGCGCGACTTTCCGGTCGCGCCGGGTTGCCAATATGCACCCAACGACGATCATCGCCGCGCCGGAAACAGTGGTCAGCGTGATCGGCTCGCGGAAGAATAGCCAGCCGAAAATCGCCGCCCAGATGAAGGCGCTATATTCGAGATTGATCAGATTTTGCGCTTCGGCCCGCGCATAGCCCCAGGCGATGAACAGCGAGGAGATCAGCGAGAATATCGCCGCGGCCCCGATATAGGGCAGCGATTCCGCTTCCGGAACGACCGCAAAAAAGGCGCGAGCAGCAGGAAGGATGACCCGACGACGAGATTCTGGGCGAAGCTGATCTCGATCGGACCGGCGAGCAGCGCCTGTTGCCGCTGGATCACCAGATTGCCGGCGTAGAGCACCGCCGAAATCAGGATCGCACCGATGCCGAGCAGCGCCTCTTTCTCGAACTCGCCGCTCGCCCTGCCCCATGCGATCACCAGCACCCCGGCAAAGCCCAGCGCGGAAGCATAGATGGCGTTGCGGTGGATGGTCTCGCCGAGGAATACGGCGGCGAGATAGAGCGCGATAATCGGCGCAATGAACGACAGCGCAATGGCCTCGGCCAGCGGCACCCGCGCGAGACCCCAGAAGAACAGATAGGACATGAATACGATGATGATGCCCCGCTGCAGATGGACCTTGCGGGCGGCCTTGCCCGGCATTCTGGGGCGGCGCACGAAGAAGACTACCGAAACGATCACCAGAGCGAGCAGCACCCGCCAGAGGATCGCGTTATAGGCGCCAATCTCGATCGACAGGCTTTTCATCGCGACGTCCATCATCGCGAAGGTGAGCAGGCCGAAAAGCACCGAACCCGCCGGCAGCAGGATCGGGCCATTTTCTGGCTGGCTATCGGCGGATATTAGATCGGGCATATTATATTCCATCAGCCGGATGCTGTTGTTCTGTTGCCGGTCCCTGTGCTTCGACAAGCTCAGCACGAACGGAATCTCAAGACGCTCTGCTTATCGCCCGCAAACCGAAAATGGCAAGCGGGATCAGAGGCCCATTTGCCGGACCGCAAGATCGCGCATGATTTCTTCCGAGCCGCCGCCAATCGCCATCACCTTGACCTCGCGGTAGAAACGCTCAACCGGATTGCCGCGCAGATAGCCGGCACCGCCGAGGATCTGCATTGCCTCGCTGGCGCAATATTCCAGATCCTTGGTCGCGCTGAACTTCGCCTTGCACAATTGCGCGACCGGCATTTCGCCCTGTTCGGCGAGCCAGCAGATCTGGTTCAGCCAGCCGTCAAGCCGATCGACCCGCGCCGACATGTCGGCGATCTTGTGCCGGATCACCTGATGCTTGATAAGCGGTTTGCCGAACGTCTCGCGCTGCTGCGCATAGTCGATCGAATATTCGAGCAAGACCCGCATCATGCCGAGAGACTGGGCGACCATGCCGAGCCGTTCGTGGTTGAAATTGTGCATGATCTGGATGAAGCCGCGGCCTTCCTCGCCGAGCATATTTTCCGCCGGGACGCGCACTTCGTCGAAATAGAGCGACGCCTGATCGGAAGCCCACCAGCCCATTTTCTTGTCGAGCGCGGTGCGCGAAAACCCCTCGGCGTCGGCGTCGACCAGAAACAGCGAAATCCCGTTCAGGCCCTCGCCGCCGGTGCGCGCGCCGATGACATAATGGTCGGCGGTCATGCCGCCGGTGATGAAGGTCTTCGCCCCGTTGATCACCCAGTGATTGCCGTCCTGCCGCGCGGTGGTCTGCATATTGGCGACGTCCGATCCGCCACCCGGTTCGGTGATGCCGAGGCTGGAGCCCTTTTGCCGAGCACGATATCCTTCAGGATGCGGTCCTTGATATCCTGCGAGGCCAGCTTGTGGATCGGGCCGATGGAAATGCTGCGGCCGCCGAGCGCCGCCAGCGTGCCGCCATTATGCGCTCTTGCCGCTTCCTCACCCCAGGCCGCGCGCATGAAAATATCGTCCATGCCGAGCCCGCCATATTTTTCGTCGACGCCAAAGCCCCATACGCCAAGCGCCCCGGCTTTTTCGTGAACCTCCCAGGGGATTTCGCCCGCTTCGTCCCACTCATTGGCGAACGGCTGCAATTCGGTCTCGGCAAAGCGGCGGCAGGTTTCGCGGAATTGTCGGCGCTCGTCATTGTCAAAGGGGCGTAGCATCTGTGTCTCTCCAGCGATTTAATCGTCTGGTTAAACTTCTATCGCCTCCAGCGCGGAACGCAAGCGAGATGGCAGGGAAACCGGCCGACGGGTCGCGCGGTCGACATAGACATGGGTGAAGCTGCCGGCAGCGGAGGCAATATCCTCATCCCCGCGAAACAGGCCGACACCATAGGTAACGCTGCTGTTGCCCAGCCGGTCGACGCGGATGCGCGCCATGACATCGTCGGGAAAGGCAATCGGCGCGAAATAGTCGCAGCTCGTATTGACCACCAGACCGATGGTCTCGCCGCCGGTGATGTCGAGCGCGCCCTGCTCCACCAGATAGCGGTTTACCGCGGTGTCGAACCAGAAATAATAGATCGCGTTATTGACGTGGCCATAAGGATCATTGTCATTCCAGCGCGTGGTGATCGCCGAGCCGGTGCGATAGTCGCTGCGAACCGGCGGCTCGGCCCTCGGGCTTTTACCAGGCGGCATCATATATCCTTTGCGCGTCGGCCAGCGTGACCTCTCGGGGATTATTGTCGAGCAGGCGCGTCTGTAGCATTGCCGCTTCGGCCAGTTCGGTCGTCGCATCCTGCGCGATACCGATTTCCCGCAGCTTGCGCGGCGCCTTGACCTTGACCGCCAGCGCCTCAAGATAGTCGATCAATTGCTGCGCCCGCGCTTCGCTGCTGTTCTCGCTGCCGCGCGGCAGATCGAGCGCATCGGCCAGCTCGGCGTAGAGCGGTGCGGCAGCTTCGAGGTTGAATTGCATGACATAGGGCATGACCAGCGCGTTGGAGAGGCCGTGCGGGATATGATAGATGCCGCCGAGCGGATAGGCGAGCGCGTGGATCGCGCCGACCGGGCTGTTGGCAAAAGCCTGTCCGGCGAGCATCGAACCGCGCAGCATCGCTTCGCGAGCCTGCATGTTTTCGCCGTCGGAACAGGCGGTTTCGATATGCGCGGTGAGCAATTTCAAGGCTTCGATCGCGAGCATGTCGGAGACCGGATTCTTGCCGTTGCGGCTGGTGTAGGATTCAACCGCATGGACCATTGCATCGATGCCGGTCGCGGCGGTGACATTGGCGGGAAGCCCGACGGTCAGCGCAGGGTCGAGCAAGGCCACATCCGCAACCAGATGTGGCGAGATGATGCCGGCCTTGGTGGTTTCACCGGTGGTCAGGATCGAAATGGCGGTGACTTCCGATCCGGTGCCGGATGTGGTCGGGATCAATATGGTCGGCAGGCCCTTGCGTTCCAGCAGACCGATGCCGTAAATATCCGCAAGCGGCTGCGCGCCTTCGACCGCAAGAGCCGCAACCACCTTGGCTGTATCAAGCGAACTGCCGCCACCGAGTCCGATAACGATATCGGCACCCGCTGATTTCGCGGCTTCAATAGCCTGCAGGACGATGCCTCCGGCGGATCGGCCACAACCGAATCGAATATCACGACATCAAATCCGGCTTCGGACAGCGTTTTTTCGACCGGCACAATCAGGCCGGCATTGACGATGCCCTTGTCGGTGACGATCATCGGTCTGGATGCGCGCAGGGCAGCAATCTGGCCGGGCAATTGGGCGAGGCAGCCTGCGCCAAAGTGGAGCACCGGGACAGTCTGGAAGATAAAGTTTTCATCGTGCCAGTCTTTGCACCAATGGCTCAGCCGCGCAATAAAAAGGGGCCGGAAAACCGGCCCCTGTTCATCTGGCGACTATTCGCCATCATATGGCATTCCCGCCTAGAATTTGCCGCGCAGGGTCAGGCCGTACATCCGGGGTTCCTGGATGAAGGCAGAGCGTGAACCCGAACGCAGCACGGTGTTGAACGTAACGCCGCGCGTGATTTCATTGGTCAGGTTGGTAACCCAGGCTTCAATGCCCCATGCGCCGTCAATTTCACCGAGACCAGCCCGCATGTTGATCTTGACCGTGCCGTCCTGAACATCAAAGGGCACAGGCGTCCGTGTGGTCAGATCGGCAGGATCGAAGGCCTGCGTTGACGTCCGGCGATCGCTCTCCATCCGGATCTGGCCGTTGATGAAGAAATTCAGGCTGTTGCCAATGTCACGATCATAGGTTGCGCCCATGATACCCACCCATTTCGGAGCGTTGGTCAGTGAATTGCCGCACAGGCTGAGAACATTGTCAGAGGTTTGCGTTCCCGCGCAATTGTCCGGATATCTGGCGTTGGTATAAGTCAGACCGCCATTGATCGTCAGATTGTCGCTGGGACGAAGAACCGTTTCAATTTCAACACCGGTCGATTTTGCGAGCGGAACGTTGAACGTCGTGAACTGTGCGCCAGTGAATTCCAGAACCTGGAAGTTTGTGAATTCCTCGTGGAAGCCGGCAACGTTCAGAGTTACCGCATTGTCGAGGAACTTGGCTTTCAGACCGACTTCATAAGCATCCACTTCTTCCGAAGCAAAGCGCGGATCAGCGCCGCCGGATGCAGCCGTCGAGTCGAGGTTGAAGCCACCCGATTTATAGCCATGCGTGAAGCTGGCATAAACGGTCACAGGCGAAGCAAATTCATAGCTTACTTTACCGGTGTAGATCAGCTCTTCATCGCTAAACGTGCTGTCGAAAGGCCGCGGCAGAGGGAATGGAATTGCATCCGTTCCGATTGCTGGCGCCAGGAATGCAAAGCAACCCAGTCCAAAACGTTGGCGATCAAAGGCGATGCAACATTGCCGGCACCGATTTGACCCAAGGTCGCAGGGCAGAGCGTGTTGTTGGTCGCCGACTGAGCGAACGAACCGTCTTTGCTTTCATCCGAATAGCGCAGACCCAGTGTCAACTTCAGACCCTCGGCCACTTCCAGAGTGTTGTGGGTAAAGACCGACCAGCTTTTGCTGCTTTGCTCATAGGAATTTGAAGTCCGGATCGTTGACGGATCGACACCGGTCAGATTCTGCAGCGGTGTCGCGCCGAGGAAAGTCTCGCCGTTGCCGTAGAAGACAGGGTTGGCAGGGTTAAGCGTTCCGCCACCCGTTCCGGCCGCCAGCAACGCGCCGACAAGACGGTCATAATCCGTACCCAGGCCGAAATTGACCGTCTGCGAGATATCCTCTGTGGAATAATAACCACCGACCATCCAGCTGAGCGCGCCGCCGAGTGCTTCACCCTGCAGACGCAATTCGTGGGTCATTGTATCAATCGCGGTACCGCCACCTGGCAATACGTTGAAAACATCGAGACCCGAGAAGTCCGAATCATAGGCTTCTTCCGCCCGGAATTCGCGATAGGAACCGATGTAGATCAGGTCTGCAGTGTCGCTGATCGGGAATTCGATTTCGCCGGTCACACCCCATTGATCATTCGATGGATCTGCTCTCATATCGGACGTTGCGACCCGGTTTTCCACCGCGCGCTGCATGGCTGCCGTATCAAACGGGCTCACCGCAACATCAGGAGCGGACATGCCGCCACGTGCGCCAAGGCCTACAGCGCCGAACAGGCCGAATGTTTCGACCGGAGATTGCTGGACTTCGATTGCAGCACAGCAGCTCGCCGTGCTCTTGGAATAATCCGCAATCAGGCGACCACGGATGCCGCTGTCATTCTCGAAGCCAAGCTGGCCGCGAAGAAGATATTGATCGGTGTTGTTGGAATCACCGATGCTGTTGCCGGCGCTGTCGATGATATCAACATAGCCGTCACGCTTCCGATAGGCACCGGTTACGCGTAGCGCCAGAGTATCCTCGATAAGGGGAGCGTTGATCGCGCCCTGGACGCTCATATGGTCAAAATTGCCGTAGGTCGCGTTTACGAAGCCGCCAAAATCGTTGAGGTCAGGCCGGACGTTGGTGATGTTCAAGGCACCTGCCGACGTGTTCCGTCCGAACAACGTACCTTGTGGGCCGCGAAGAACCTCGACGCGTTCAACGTCGACAAATTCGCCGAGCGCAACACCCGGGCGTGACTGATAGGCACCGTCTACGAAGATACCGACAGCTGATTCAAAGCCGATGTTGTTGGAAGTCGTACCGACACCGCGAATACGAAGAACAACCGTTCCGGAAGCCGTTTGCGCGTTGGAGGTGGAGAAGCTGGAGGATACGCTACCGATATTCTGCACGTTCACCACGCCCTGCTGCTCGAGCTGGGCCGGGCTGACCGCGGTTACGGCGATAGGAATGTCTTGGACATCTTCTGCGCGGCGGGTTGCCGTCACGATGATTACATTGTCGTCGAAGGTTTCGACTTCTTGCGCTGCGTCCTGCGCAAAAGCGGGGGTGGTCATGGCAGTGCTACACAGTGCGGCCATGAGGATTTTGTTGATCATTTTCATATTTACTCTCCCGTTATACTTGCTTCCGTTGTCGCCAATTTCCTGGGGGGATGGCTTGTATTTACGTCAGCTGTGCTTGCGTCAGTCGATTAATTGCGCCATTAAATCAAGCGGAGACGGGCAGATAAGGGGCGATTCCACCGCAGACGTTGCAAATATGTAACAATCGCTGGGGATCATAAGGGCGGAAATCGGCCTTTGCCCGCGGGAGGGATGAAAAATGACACATAGAATGTCTGTATTGGTCGTACTGGGCGCGCTGATCAGCGGCTGCTCTGCCCACAAAGATGCAAGCGCCGAAGCGGAAATCGCGCTGGCTCCGGGTGAAACCTACGGAGAAGAAGCCAATCCGGACCGCAATGTCTATTTCGGCGACCTCCATATCCATACCAAGAACAGTTTCGACGCCTATATTTTCAACATCCGCACCTCGCCGGATGATGCCTATGAATTCGGCATGGGCGGCACGATAAAACATCCGCTCGGCTATGATCTGAAGCTAGGAGGCCCGCCGCTCGACTTCATGGCGGTGACCGATCATGCAGCCTATCTCGGCCATCTCGAAGCGATGAACACCGCCGGCACGCCATTATCCCGGCTCGACATCGCCAAGCAGATGTTCAGCACCGATCCGGACAAGATTATCGAGGCTTTCCAGCTGATCGGTGGAGCCGTCCGCGACGGCCGCAAGATGGACGGCGTCTATGATCCTGCCATCGTCGGGAATGTCTGGCAGCAGATAATCGATTCTGCAGAGAAATATAACAAGCCCGGCAAGTTCACCACTTTCGCCGGCTATGAATATACTGCGGTTCGCGTCACCCGTGGCGAAGACGGGGGCTTTGCCGGCGGCAATCTGCACCGCAACGTCATATTCCGCGATTCTGCTCCCGCCATGCCCTTTGCCACGGTGGATTCGACCAATCCGGAGGATCTGTGGTCCTGGATGGACGACCAGCGCGAGGCCGGCAATGACGCGATGTCGATCCCGCACAACAGCAATGTCTCGGACGGCGAGATGTTCAAGATGGAAACCTATAACGGCCAGCCGCTGACCAAGGCCTATGCAGAAAAACGGATCCGCAACGAGCCGATTGTCGAAATCACCCAAGTCAAGGGCACGTCGGAAACCCATCCGTCGCTGTCGCCCAATGACGAGTGGGCCGATTTCGAAATCTACGACAAATTGCTGAGCTCGATGGTCACGTCCAGGACCAGCGAAGGCGATTATGTGCGGCAGGCGATCGCCAACGGGCTGAAACTTACCCTGGAAATCGGTGCCGACCCGTTTCATTTCGGCTTCATCGGATCCAGCGACACCCATGTCGCCGGCGGTTCGTTCGACGAGAAGAATTTCTGGTCGAAAATCGGCATCGTCGACGGATCGCCCGAATCGCGAGGCTCGATCCCGCCCGGCGGCAAGAAGAGCTGGCAAGGCATTACCGTCGATCCCCGTGCAGCGAGCTGGTTCTCGCGATGGAGCGCCTCTGGCTATGCCGCGGTCTGGGCAGAACAAAACAGCCGTGAGGCGATTTTCGACGCGATGCGGCGCAAGGAAACCTATGCAACCACCGGCACACGCATAAAATTGCGCTTTTTCGGCGGCTTCGGCTTTGACGAGAAAATGCTCGATGATCCGGAAATGGTCAGCAAGGCCTATAGAGACGGTGTCCCGATGGGCGGCGATCTGGTCGGCAACAAGACGCCCGGCTTCATCATCTGGGCTATGCGCGACGCGATGAGCGCGCCGCTGCAACGCCTGCAGGTCATCAAGGTCTGGACCGATGGCGGCGAGGCGAAAGAGAAAGTCTTTGATGTCGCCTGCAGCGATGGCGGCGCGCCCGATGCGAGTTTCCGCTGCCCCGACAATGGCGCGCAAGTGGATCTGGCAAATTGTTCGATTTCCGCTGACAAGGGCGCTCCGGAACTGAATACCTTCTGGCGCGATCCCGAGCACAAGGCGGGCCAGCGGGCCTCTTATTATGTGCGGGTGCTGGAAAATCCGGTTTGCCGCTGGTCGACATGGGATGCGTTGCGGGCGGGCGTCGCGCCCAATCCCGCGCTGGCCAAGACGATCCAGGAACGCGCCTGGTCATCGCCCATCTGGTATGTCCCAACCGCCTGATTCGACGGGATATATGACGTGAAAATCTTTCGTGATCCGATCACGCATTTTGTCCTGATCGGACTGGCGCTGGTCGCCATCAACCATTTCTGGACCGTCTGGCAGGGCGAGCAGGGCCGAACAATCGTCGTGAGTGCGGCAGAAATCGACCGGCTGGAGAAAATCTGGGCGG
This sequence comes from Sphingopyxis sp. BSNA05, assembly GCF_013265645.1. NCBI lineage: Bacteria > Pseudomonadati > Pseudomonadota > Alphaproteobacteria > Sphingomonadales > Sphingopyxidaceae > Sphingopyxis > Sphingopyxis sp. BSNA05. The sequence continues at coordinate 20,091 of NZ_PYIA01000093.1, forward strand.
GCACGGCGGGACGGCTGCCGACCGGCGAGGACCGGCAGCAGATCATCGACCAATATGTGCAGGAAGAGGTGCTGGTCCGCGAAGCAGGCCGACTGGGTCTGGGTGAAGGCGACACGATCATCCGGCGGCGGCTGGCGCAGAAAATGGACTTTCTGGTCGGCGATGCAGCCGCAGCGGACGACCCCACGGATGCCGAGCTGGAACGCTGGTTCAACGACCATCGCGACCGTTTTTCCGCACCGGAGATGCGCAGCTTTACCCATGTCTATTTCAGTCCCGAAAACACGGATCAGGAATCGAATCTGCAGCCCAAGCCGCACTCATACGGCTGCTATCCGGGGCAGACTGGAAATCGCTCGGCGATCCGTTCATCCAGAAGCGCAGCTATGCCGCGGTGCCCGAGCGGGAAGTCGGGCGGTTGTTCGGACCGGAATTTGCCGCGGCCATATTCAAACTGGACGCCGAAACATGGAGCGCGCCGGTCGGCTCCGCCTTCGGCCTGCATCTGGTCCGGATCGAGGCCATCGACAATTCCGCCCAGGCGCGCTTTGAACCGATCCGCGCCGAAGTTCTGGCCGCCTGGCAGGACGAGCAGCGCAGCGATGCGAAACGGGACGCGCTGGACAATCTGATCGGCAAATATGAAGTGGTGGTCGAGAACGAGCCATGACGCGCCCGCCCGTATCAGCCTCCTCGAAGTTGCAGAACCGGCTGAGCGGCGCTTGCTGGCTGTGGCCCATTCTGCTTATCGCACTCGGCCTGTTATTGGCGGTCAGTCCGGCAGCGGCCCATGAAATCCGTCCGGCTGCGCTGGAGCTGACCGAAAAGGCCGACGGCACGGTTGCAGTGATCTGGAAACAGCCGGTTCTTTCGGGCCGCAAGCTGAGGATGCGGCCCGTCCTGCCCGCCCAATGCGCACCGCCCGACCAGACGCAGCAGGAATTTACCGGCACGGCGACCATCGAGAGCTGGCAGACGGCCTGCCGGCTTGACCGCGGCGAAGTCAGGATCGAGGGGCTCGAACAGACGCTGACCGATGTTTTTGTTCGGCTAAATTTTGCCGACCGGCGCGAGCAGACGCGGGTCCTGCGTCCGGCCAGCACCGCTTTTTCGTTGGACGCACAGACCAGTGATTCCCCCGCCAGCGCCTATCTGCGGATCGGCGCGGAACATATGCTGTTCGGCTGGGATCATCTATTGTTCGTTCTCGGCCTGTTGCTGCTCACGCCGGTGCGCCGGATATTCTGGGTCGTCACCGCCTTTACCGCCGGCCACAGCCTGACCTTGGCCATCACCGCTCTCGGTCTGTTCCGTCTGCCGAGCGGGCCGGTCGAGCTGCTGATCGCGCTCAGCATATTCTTTCTCGCGGTAGAGGTCGTGCGCAAACGGTCCGGCAAGACCAGCCTGACAATCCGCCAGCCCTGGATTGTCGCCGCCGCTTTCGGGCTGCTGCACGGACTGGGTTTTGCCGGCGCGCTGGCCGACATCGGCCTGCCCAAAGGCCAGGAGATATGGGCGTTGCTATTGTTCAATCTGGGCGTGGAAATCGGCCAGATCCTGTTCGTCGCGACCATATTGGTCGGTTACTGGCTGATCGGTCGCCTGCCGGTTGACCGACAAATATGGCTGACCCGCCCTGCTCTTTACCTGGTCGGTTCGCTCGGCGCTTATTATACGCTGACGCGGATATTGGTATGAAGGGAGAGGCCGGACACGCCGGCCTCTCCCTTCAATATCGAAACACCGCAGGACGGATGCAGTCCTAGAATTTGCTGCGCAAGGTCAGTCCGTAGCTGCGCGGCTCCTGAACGAAGACCGATTGCGAACCGGAGCGCAGGATTGTCGCAAAGGTGACGCCACGGGTCACTTCATTGGTCAGATTGGTCACAAAGGCCTCAATCCCCCAGGACTTGTCCTGACTACCGATACCCGCGCGCAGATTGATCTTGATATTGCTGTCCTGCACGACAAACGGAAGCGGCTTCTCCGCGGCCAGATCAGTGGTATCGATCGCCTGGGTCGACGTGCGGCGATCACCCTCGAACCGGACCTGCGCGTTCAGGAAATATTCGAGATTTGCGCCGATGTCATTGCCATAGGTGGCCCCCGCAATACCGACATAATCCGGAGCGTTGGTGAGCGAATTTCCGCAAAGAGCCAGCACATTGACCGTGGTCTGGGTGCCGGCACAATCATCGGGATAATGGGCATCGGTGAAGGTCAGCGCTGCGTTGACCGTGAAATGATCGCTCGGCCGAAGCATCGTTTCGATCTCGACGCCTGAGAAACGGCCTTGGGAACATTGAAGGGGCGAAATTGCGTTCCGGTATATTCGAGAATCTGGAAGTTGGTAAATTCCTCTCGGAAAGCCGCCAGATTCAAGGTCACGCCATTGTCGAGGAATTTTGCTTTCAGACCAATTTCATAGGAATCGACCTCTTCCGACTGGAAGCGCGGATCGGCACCCCCGGCTGTCGCAGTCGAATCGAGATTGATGCCCCCCGATTTATAGCCGTGGGTAAAGCTGGCGTAGATATTGACCGGATCAGCGAAGGCATAAGACAATTTTCCGGTATAGATCAGCTCGCTGTCACTGAACTTGCTGCTGAACGTGCGCGGTGTCGGCAAAACAGCCGCGAAAGGCGCATCGGCCGGAGCGGTCAGGGCAAAGCAACCGAAGGCAAATAACGCATTTTGTAGCGAAACCGGCAGGCCGCTCAATGGTCCGCCAGGTGAAAGCTGCCCCACCACCGCCGGACAGACCGAATTATCGGTGCCGCCGGTGGCAAAGCTGCCCTCCTTGCTTTCGTCCGAATAGCGAAGACCAATGGTCAGCTTTAGCCCGTCGGCCACTTCCAGAACATTATGCGTGAAGATCGACCAGCTTTCGCTATTTTGCGCATAAAGATTGGTATTGGTGATAGCTGCCGGATCGAAGCCGGTGATATTCTGCAAGGGCGTGGCGCCGAAGAAAAGCGGGCTTAGCGGGTTGAGCGTAGCGCCGCCGGTCGCGCCGGCGAGCGTGGCTCCGACCACCTGATCATAATTGTCCCCCAGAGCCAGGGACAGCTCCTGCGTAATGTCTTCGCGGGAATAATAGCCGCCAACCAGCCAGTTCAGCGCACCGCCGAACAGATCGCCCTGGACCCGCAATTCGTGAGTCATGGTGTCAATCGCCGTGCGGTTACCGGTCACGTTGAACAGATCGAGATCCGAGAAATCATTATCATAGGCCTCGGTCGCATCATATTCGCGATAGGAACCGATATAGATCAGATTGGCGCTGTCGCCGAGCGGTACTTCAATCTCTCCGGTAATGCCCCACTGGTCGAACCGCGTTTCGGGTGCGAAACTGGCAGTGGCAATCAGATTGTCGGCCGCGATTTCCGCCGTGGTCGTGTCGAACGGATCAAGCGCGACGTCCGGGCCGGCCATGCCGCCCCGGGGTCCCAGCCCGACAGCCGTGAACAGGCCGGCGGTTTCGAGCGGTGACTGCAACACTTCAATCGCGGCGCAGCAACCCGCCGTGCTCTTCGAATGGTCGGCGATCAGCCTTCCCGTGATGCCGCCATCGGTTTCAAAGCCGAGCTGACCGCGAACAAGATATTGGTCTGTGCCGTTCGAATCGCCGATCTTGGTACCGCTGCCGTCGACCACGGTCACATAGCCGTCGCGTTCGCGATAGGCACCGGTGACACGGAGCGCCAGCTGGCCCTCGACGATCGGCACGTTCACCGCTCCTTGCACGCCCATCAGGTCACGATTGCCATAGGTCGCGTTGGCAAAGCCGCCGAACGCGTCGAGGTCCGGCCGTGTGTTGATGATGCTCAGGGCACCGGCGGACGTATTCCGTCCAAACAGCGTCCCTTGCGGACCGCGCAGGATTTCGACCCGTTCGACATCGACAAGTTCGGAAAGCGCGACACCGGGACGCGACTGATAGGCGCCGTCGATGAAAATGCCGACGGCCGATTCAAATCCGATATTGTTGGAGGTTGTGCCGACGCCGCGGATCCGCAGCACCACCGAACCCGAGGCCAGCTGGGCATTGGATACCGAGTAGCTGGACGATATATTGGTTATCTGACCGATATTGGCGACGCCTGGCGATCAAGTTCGACCGGGCCGACCGCGGTAACCGCCAGGGGGATATTCTGGACATCTTGCGAGCGGCGGGTTGCCGTGACGATGATTACATTGTCGTCGAAAGTTTCGGCTTCCTGCACATTGTCCTGGGCGATCGCCGGAGTCGTCAGGGCGGTTGTGCAAAGCGCGGCCGCGAGCAATTTATTGACTTCGTTCACTAATATTCTCCAGTTTGAAGCACTGTCGTTTATGTTTGATGGCGCAGAGAGGGGGATGGATTCCCCCCTTAGGGCGATTTCCTTGCCGAACCTTTACCATGGACAATCAATCAAACCCCGGCGCGGGACCAACCGCGAGCCGCGGCGGCGAAATATGCGGGTCGCCCTGGCCCAGCACAGAAGGTTCGCGCAGTTGCCATCTGATGCCCGACAACCAAAGGATGGGGGACAATGGCGCAGCTGCCGCCCGCACCGACCGGCGGGCATGAGATTTTCTGCCTGAAATCGCTCTTGGCGACCTCCCCCATCACCGCTAGAGGAAGGCGAAACATAAATTTAAGGACAATCAATGCCCCAACTCATCCTGCTCCGTCACGGCCAGTCACAATGGAATCTCGAAAACCGCTTCACCGGCTGGTGGGATGTCGATGTTACCGAAAAGGGCGTAGAAGAAGCCAAGGCGGCCGGACAGCTGATGAAGGAACGTGGGATCGATCCGAATGTCTGCTTCACCAGCGTCCAGACGCGGGCGATCAAGACGCTCAATCTCGCGCTGGAAGAAATGGGCCGCCTCTGGCTGCCGGTCGAGAAAAACTACCGGCTCAACGAGCGCCACTACGGCGGCCTCACCGGTCTCAACAAACAGGAAACCCGCGACAAGCACGGCGACGAGCAGGTCCATATCTGGCGGCGCAGCTTTGACACGCCACCGCCGCCGATGGCGTCGGACAGCCCCTATCAGATGTCGAGCGACCCGCGGTACAAAGGCATCGAAGTTCCTTCGACCGAAAGCCTGAAGGACACGATCGCACGGGTGCTGCCTTACTGGAAAGCCGGATCGCACCGGAATTGCAAAATGGCAAAAAAGTCCTGATCTCGGCCCATGGCAACAGCCTGCGCGCGCTGGTCAAGCATCTCTCGAAAATTCCGGATGACGAGATTACCGGTCTGGAAATTCCGACCGGCCAGCCGATTATCTATGAACTGGATGATGATCTGAACGAGATCGAACGCTATTATCTTTCCGAACGATAGGCTGGCGGGGCGATAGCCCCGGTCCCTATTCCGGCTTGTCCTTGGCGCGGTACATAGCGGCGTCGGCGCGGGACATCAGGCCGTCTGTCGTATCCTTGGGGCCGATGAAACAATAGCCGATCGAGGCGGACAGCGGCAGTTTCCTGCCTTCATGGCTGATATTCTCCTTGGCCAGTTGCTGGAGGAGGAAGTCTATCTTGTCCGCCACCTGATCGCCGTTCAGATTGTCGAGCAGCAGGCCGAATTCATCACCGCCGATCCGGGCAACCACATCTGTCGTCCGGGTATGGGTTTTCAATATTTCGGCCAGCCGCACCAGCAGGGCGTCTCCGGCAGCATGGCCATGTTCGTCGTTGATCGCCTTCAATTTGTCGACGTCGAGGAACAGCACTGCACAATTGTCGCCATATCGCCGACATCGCGCGACGCGATCCTCAAGGCTTTCAACAAAAAGGCGGCGGTTTGAAAGTCCGGTAAGCACATCATTATAGGCGTGCAACTTCATTTCAGCGAGATCCTCTTTCAGTGCAACTATTTCTTGCTCCAATATAACGCAGTTGGCGCAATGTTGATCATTGCTTGCTCTTTGCTGTCGCATTTTATTTGTGATTCCCAGGCCCTGTGCGCATATATATTTATATATATTTGAAAGCACAACAGGATTATTCCCTTTCACTGTGCCAGAGAAGCGGCGGTGGCGGCAAGCGATTATCGTCCGGAAATATCCCATTGGCCGGGCCTGGACTTGTCACCACGAAAATTCAAAACCCCCATATGTGTCATTGCGTCCGCACCATTTCATGACTAAACCGCATTGCTTCCGCAGCATTGTCAGGGACGAAAATGGCCGAAGCATCTCCTCCTGTTGGTATTATCATGGGCAGCCAGTCCGACTGGGCAACGATGAAGCTCGGCAGCGACATATTGGACCAGTTGCAGGTGCCGCACGAACAGAAGATCGTGTCCGCGCACCGCACCCCCGGCCGGCTTTATGACTATGCGACATCAGCAGCCGAACGCGGGTTACAGGTGATCATCGCCGGTGCCGGTGGCGCCGCCCATTTGCCCGGCATGGTGGCTTCGATGACCCGGGTGCCCGTGCTCGGCGTGCCTATCCAGTCGAAGGCGCTGAGCGGCATGGACAGCCTGCTCTCGATCGCGCAAATGCCTGCGGGAATCCCGGTCGGCACATTGGCGATCGGCGACGCGGGCGCAAAAATGCCGCGCTACTGGCAGCCGCAATTCTGGCCAATAGTGACCCGGCGCTGGCCGAAAGGCTGGAGGCTTGGCGCGCGGCCCAGACCGAAGCCGTCGCCGATGAGCCGGAATAAGCAGACGCCATGAAGACACTTGCTCCCGGATCCACCATCGGCATTTTGGGCGGCGGCCAGCTCGGCCGGATGCTGGGTGTCGCAGCAGCACAGCTCGGCTATCGCTGTCACATCTATGCGCCCAATAGCAACAGCGTGGCAGCAGAAGTCTCGGCCGAATTCACCTGCGCGGAAGATGACGATATCGCTTCACTGACGCATTTTGCCGAGGCCTGTGATGTGATCACGTTTGAATTTGAAAATGTGCCGGTCGATCCGCTGCACCGGATCGAAGCCTGCGCCCCGCTGCACCCGCCGATCGCGGCGCTGGATATCGCGCAGAACCGGGTTGCGGAGAAGAATTTCGCCCGCGACCATGGCGGCACCACGGCCCCTTTTGCCGAAGTGACCGACCGGCCTGCGCTTGATCGGGCGATTGCCGAAATCGGCGCACCGGCGATCCTCAAGACCATCCGCATGGGCTATGACGGCAAGGGCCAGTCGCGCATCCGTCCCGGCGACGATCTTGACCAGCATTGGGAGGCCGTGGCGCAGCAACCCTGCGTGGCCGAGGGCTTTGTCACCTTCGACCATGAATTTTCGGTGATATTGGTGCGCGGCCAGGATGGCAAGATCCGCTTCTGGGATACGCCGCACAATATCCATGTCGACGGCATATTGTCGGTTTCCAGCGCGCCCGCTCCAACAGAAATATTGGAACAGCAGGACGACGCCCGCGCGCTTGCCGCCAGAATGGCCGAGGCGATGGATTATGTCGGCGTGCTGACCTGCGAATTTTTCGCCACCAGCGACGGCCCCGTCTTCAACGAAATGGCGCCGCGCGTCCACAACAGCGGCCATTGGACGATCGAGGGTGCGGTCACCAGCCAGTTCGAAAATCACATAAGGGCGATTTGCGGACTGCCGCTGGGCGACACCGGACTGGCGGCGGCAAAGGTCGAGATGCACAATCTGATCGGCGCGCAAGC
>NZ_PYIA01000094.1:0-2647 GCF_013265645.1 Sphingopyxis sp. BSNA05
CTTTGAAAAGGAGGGGCTTAACACGGGTAATACCCATCCAAAATCCGCTTTCCTACATCACCCCATATATGCCTTAATCCCCGCCATGTCCTACTCCCGCCCCGACCCCCGCAGCAGCTTTGTCCAAAACCGCCGCATCTCCCGCATCCCCGCTTTCACGCCCGTGCCGCTGCGCCCGCGCGCCGATGGCTGGTCGCCGGTCCGGCAAGCGGAATTTATCGGCCTGCTGGCGCAGACCCGCTGCGTCAAGAAGGCGGCGATGCTGGTCGGGATGAGCCGGGACAGTGCCTATCGGCTCCGCCGCAAGCCCGGCGCGGAGGAATTTGTGGCGGCCTGGGATATGATAATGGGCGTGCCGACGAGCCAGCAGCCAAAGGTTACACTAGACACGCTGTTCCAGCGGCTCCGGCAGGGCAGCTACCGGCCGATATTGCGTGGCGGGCGCTATGTCGGGACGATCCGGAAACCTGACAATAGCGCGCTTTTGGCGCTGCTCGGGCGGCTCGACCGGCTGCTGCCGCCGGAGGGTGATCCGGGCGAGGAACCGGAAGGTTACAGAAAAGAAAAACCCGCGTCTGTGTAAAGTTCGCGGAGGGGCACGGCGGGAAAAACGTGACTCGGACTTTCTTTCGCCGCAAGATGCGCCAGTCCCCCGCGCAACAGACGAGGAGAATATCCGATGGAAGACGTGATCACCGCAACGCTCTGGTTTGCCGCGCTGTCGGTCGGGATCATGGCGGGGGTCTATTTTGCCTTTTCCGCCTTTGTCATGCAGTCGCTCGACGCGGCGGGGCGGGCGACCGGCATGGTGGCGATGCAGTCGATCAACCGGATCATAGTGCGGTCGCTGTTCCTGCCGCTATTTTTCGCCAGCAGTCTCGCCTGCCTGTTGCTCGCGGTCTTTGGCCTGATGGAGTGGGGCACGCCGGGCGCATGGCAGATGGTGATCGGCGGCTTGCTCTATGTGGCCGGTATGCTGGTGGTGACGGCGGCGGCCAATGTGCCGCTGAATGACGCGCTGGAGGCAACCGACGCCGCGGGGCCGGAGGCCGAGGCGATGTGGCGGCGCTATATGCAGCGCTGGCTGCCGTGGAACCATGTCCGGACGCTGAGCTGCACCGTCTCGCTGGCGCTCCTGATCGGGGCGATTGCCGCGCGATGAGTCTGGTTATCCGCCCGGAAAAGCCCGCCGATCGGGCCGCGATCCACGATATCACCCGGCGCGCCTTTGCGCCGATGGACTATGCCGCTGGCAATGAGCAGGATCTGATCGACCGGTTTCGCGACGCCGGGGCGCTCGCGATCTCGCTGGTCGCCGAACAGGACGGCGCGGTGGTCGGGCAGGTGACCTTTACCGAGGCTTTTGCCGCCGACGGGTCGACCGGCTGGTATGCTTTGGGGCCGGTGGCGGTGGAGCCGGACTTGCAGGGGCAGCATATCGGCAGCCGGCTGATCGAAGCGGGCATCGCCATGCTCCGCGAGCGCGATGCCGCGGGTTGCGTGCTGACCGGTGATCCCGCCTATTACAGCCGCTTCGGCTTTCGGATATTTTCCGATCTGTGCCCCGAAGGCGAACCCGCCGCTTATTACCAGATATTGCCCCTGCGGGTGGCGGTTCCGCAGGCGGTGGTCGCCTTTCATCCGCTATTCTACGGGCCATCCTGAGATGGAGGAGCGGGCTTTTCTGCGATGCTCAGCGTCCGGGCGACCAGTCTGCCGGAGCCAGTTCGAAGCCGGAAAATTCAAAGCCCGGCGAGACGATGCAGCTGACCAGCGCCCAGCCCTGATCGGCCTGTGCCGCCTGCCAATGGCCGGTCGGGATGCGATGCTGCGGGGCGTGGCCGGCGATGATATCGGGACCAAGACGGATCGTCGACACCGGCCCGCTATCCTGTTCAGCCGTGCCCAGCGCAAGCGGGCTGCCCGCGTGCCAAAGCCAGACTTCGGTGGCATCGACCCGGTGCCAGTGGGAGGACTGGCCCTCTTCAAGCAGGAAATAGATCGCGGTTGCGCTTGCCCGCTCGCCATCCGCCGCGTCTGCGCGCCAGGTCTCGCGATACCAGCCGCCCTCGGGATGCGGTTGCAGGCCGAGCTGCTCGATGATCGCCCGTGCCTCGCTCATGTCCGCACCGGCACTTCGCTGTTGCGGTCCACGGTCGCGACCTTGGCGACCAGCCCGTCGGCCTGCCGCTGCCAGGCGGCACTCGCACCAGCGGGCCAGTCGGCACCGGCGCGCCTGGCCATGGTCTCGATCACCAGCGCAAACCAGGCGGCATAGTCATGCGGGGTGAAGTCGGCATAATTGTGGTGCAGGTCGATGAAATTGGTGACCGCATGGTCGACCCACCATTCGCCCGCCGCCAGCCCGAGCATCGCCTCGAGCGTCTCCCGCGTCATCCGTTCGCGCGCCGCTTCGGGGTTGAGGAACACCGGGGCATAATGCGGATGATCGGCGATAAACCGGTCGAACAATTCGGCGGCGATGCCGTCATAACGGTCGCCCAGCGCCTCGAGACTGTCCTCCATCACGGCATGGTCGGTCTGGTGCGCGGTCATCTCAGAAGGAACCCGGAACCTCGCGCTGGGCGGGGGTCGGTCGGGCCGGCATCAGCAGCTCGCGGGGCGCGGCCGCCGGTCCGGTCGCAAC
>NZ_PYIA01000095.1:0-3025 GCF_013265645.1 Sphingopyxis sp. BSNA05
AAAAGGTCGAGCTGATGACCACCGCAGGGACGACGGATTATGACGAATGTCTGGCGTGCCAGTAGCATCAAAGCACAGCGGATCAGGATCGAGCGAATAGAATGAGGGCAGGAGCAGGAGCATATCTGGTGATGTTCGGGATCATGGTGATCCTGATCGTTCTGATCATGGCATTTTATCCGCAATATCGCGTCTATTCGCAGCGATTGGCGGGCGAAGCTTCCCTGGCTGAAGCGCAATCATCCCGGCAAGTCGCGGTTTTGGAAGCGCGTGCAAGACGGGAAAGCGCGAAAGAACTGGCCGCTGCTGAAATTCTGCGGGCGGAAGGGGCGGCCAAGGCCAATGCAATTTTGCAGGACAGTTTGGGTGGTCCGGATGGCTATTTGCGATATTTGCAGATTCAGGCACTGGAATCGTCCCGCGCGTCCTTGATTTATGTTCCAACCGAAAGCGGTTTGCCGATCACGGAATCCGCTAGAATTAGACAAGGTCAATGATGGAAAGTTGACACATTAGACTTTGCCCACTGCCCCCTCCCTTTTGCTCCTTTCGGGAGGGGGCCGTTTTTGAAAGTAAAGGCGCGCGCAGCACATCAATTGTCATCCCAGCGAAGGCTGGGATCCAGACCAAAATATGCTGTATGAAACAAGATTGGATTAGGCCCCAGCCGCCGCTGGGGTGACGAGTAAAGCGGAGAACGAGTTAACATGTCACTTCTGGAAGCACGCAAAACCTACAAGCCCTTTGAATATCCCTGGGCCTATGAATTCTGGAAGCGGCAGCAGCAGATCCACTGGATGCCGGAAGAAGTGCCGCTCGGCGAGGATTGCCGCGACTGGGCGCAGAAGCTGACCGATCACGAACGCAATCTGCTCACGCAAATCTTCCGCTTCTTCACCCAGGCCGATGTCGAGGTGCAGGATTGCTATCACGACAAATATGGCCGGGTGTTCAAACCGACCGAAATCAAGATGATGCTGACCGCGTTCAGCAACATGGAAACCGTCCATATCGCCGCTTACTCGCATCTGCTCGACACGATCGGCATGCCGGAAAGCGAATATTCGATGTTCCTCGAATATGAAGCGATGAAGGACAAGCACGACTATATGGGCACATTCGGCGTCGACAATGACGAGGATATCGCCAAGACGCTGGCGATGTTCGGCGGCTTCACCGAAGGGCTGCAGCTGTTCGCCAGCTTCGCCATGCTGATGAACTTCCCGCGCTTCAACAAGATGAAGGGCATGGGCCAGATCGTCTCCTGGTCGGTCCGCGACGAAAGCCTGCACTGCGAGGGCATCATCAAGATGTTCCACACCTTCGTGCAGGAACGCGACTGCCTGACCAAGTCGGTCAAGGAAGATATTATCGACTGCTGCCAGAAAACCGTCCGCCTGGAAGATGCCTTCATCGACCTCGCGTTCAGCGACGGCCCGGTCACCGGCATGACCGCCAAGGAAATCAAGCGCTACATCCGCTATATCGCCGACTGGCGTCTGGGGCAGCTCGGCTTCCAGCCGATCTACATGGTCGAAGACCACCCGCTGCCATGGCTGGCGCCCCTCCTGAACGGCGTCGAACACGCCAATTTCTTCGAAGCCCGCGCCACCGAATATTCAAAAGGCGCGACCAAGGGCGAGTGGAACGACGTCTGGTCAAGCTTCGACCAGCGCAAGGGCAAGGTCGCGAACGAGGACGAAGTGGCCGCGGATGACGGGCCGGATATGTTTGCCGAAGCCGGGGTTGCTGCGGAGTAGGGGCTTGTTAAAAGGTTTTACCATTGGAGGCTTTCGAAATTTCGATGGTACTCCGCAATGGATAAGTCCTCTTTCTCAAATTAATATTTTTATCGGTTCCAACAATTCCGGTAAATCTAATATCCTCCGTTATATTGCTACAGTTCTAGCACCTTCTGTTGTGCCAAATGCGAATGACCGGATCGACCTAAAGGCGAATGACCTACCACAAAATGGCAGAAAGGCAGATTACATCCAGTGGCTGCTACCATTTGATTCAGACACAGGTGAAGGATTGTGTGGTGAAGGCAGAAGATGGAATCCAAGCTGGGCAAGCGTGACTGATCATTTCAAGCATGATGACGAGCATCTCGTTGCAACAATAAGTTTCCCACGTGACCATGGCCCAATAAAATTTGAGTCCCGCAAATATCCTCCGGCGGCGGATATGGCGCAGCATGATGTTAGTAGGATGTGGACATCACTAACGGGAACGTCGGGAGGGTCGTTTGAGCAACACTGGTATCCCGGGGTTGGAAATGAAATAGTTAAGGCTGCAGCACTCAATCTCCAGCCGCACTACATCAAGACGTTTCGATTAGTGTCAACAAGGTTGGCCGAATTTGAAAGCGAATACCCGATCGCCTCTGCGGATGGTCATTTGATCGACCAACTTAGCGAACTGGAAAGGCCAAATTGGGACCAACAGCAGAAGAAGGAGGATTTCGCGAATCTAGAAAGTTTTGTTCGTGAGCTTTTGGAAGACGACGAAGTATCAATAGAGATAGCGAGCAATAAGACCCATATTATTGTCAATGCGAACGGTAGGCATATTCCGTTAGAAGCTTTAGGATCCGGCATCCATGAAGTATTTATGCTAGCAGCCGAAATCGTGCTCAATAAGAATTCAGTTATTCTATTGGAAGAACCGGAAACGCATTTACATCCTGCGCTTCAGAAGAAACTTATGATGTTTCTCTCCCGGCAAAACAACAGTCAATTTTTCATTACAACTCACTCGAATGCGATAATAGATGCTGAAAAGGCATCCGTTTTCTACGTCGATCAAATCGATAATCGTGCTACAGTTACACCTCTTTTGACTAATCAAGAGAAGTATAACGTATGCAGAAATTTGGGCTACAAAGCTAGTGACCTCCTGCAATCTAATTGTGTAATATGGGTGGAAGGGCCATCTGATAGGATTTACCTAAATGATTGGATAGCAAAGAATAACTCAGCTTTGCTTGAGGGTATTCACTATAGCATCATGTTTTACGGTGGTG
>NZ_PYIA01000096.1:0-31121 GCF_013265645.1 Sphingopyxis sp. BSNA05
CTGGTGCTCGCTGTCGCGCCGTCAAGCACGCTGCTGATCGGGGTGCAGGCGGCGCCGGAGAGAAAGCCGAGGGCGCGCGCGTCGATGCCTCGGCGGGGTCGCCGAGCGGCCGGCTGATATCGTCGGCGGCCTGGCAGCTGTTGGTCAGCGAGCTGGCGAGGCCGTCAAAATAATTGGCGTTGCCGTCGGCATTTTCGGTGGCAAAGGCGACGATCCGGAGCCGGTCGTCGCAGGCGCTGCGGTCGAGGCCGATCTGGCCGACCGGCTTGCCGTAAGTGTTGCTGCCGACCAGCGCCATGTCGGCGTCGAGATAGGGGATCATCGCGTTGATCACCAGCTCGCTGGCCGAGGCCGAGCCGCCGGTGGTGATGAAGGCGATGCGGGTCGGGGCGATCGACTGGGCCTGGGTCTGGAAATTGCGGGTCTCGTTGTTCGACGACTTGCTGGCGCGGAAACGGGTCACGCCCTGCACCTGGTTGGTGAAGCGGTCGCGGCCGAGCAGATCGGCGAACAGCTCGGCGGTGCGGACCAGCCCGCCGCCATTGTAGCGCAGGTCGATGACCAGCTCGGTTACACCGGCGTTGCGTAACTGCTGGAACGCGTCGCGCAATTGCGGTTCGGCGCTGTCGATGAAAGTGCGCAGGTTGACATAGCCGGTCTGGGTACCGCCATTGTCGATGATCTGCACGCCATAGCGCGGCGAGATAGGCTGGATCGCATAGTCGGCCTTGCTCACCGTGGTGGTGGTCTCGACACCCGCTGCGTTGCGGAAGCGCAGCACGCGGCTGGTCGCCGCTGTTGATGGGCCGAGCGCGTTGCTGACCGCGCCGGCGCCGCCCTGGGCGAAGAGTGCGGTGACCGTCTGGAGATTGGAGCTGCTGGTCCCGATGGCGAGCAGCTCCGCGCCGCGATCGATACCCGCGGCAAGCGCCGGCGCGCCTTCATAGGCGTCGAGGATATAGACCCGCGAGGCGTTGCTGTCATAGCTCAGCCTGATGCCAAAGCCCGCGGTCGCGCCGGAGTTCAGGAAGGCGTTCTCCTCGGCGATCGAGGTGATATAGGTGAAATAGCGGTCCCGCCCCTGACCGCGTGCGGTGGCGGTGAGCGCGTCGATATAGTCCTGCACCGATGCATAAGGCGCGGGGCTGAGGCTGGCGGGCAGGGTCTCGGGGAAGAGATACCATTCGTCGAGCAGGTCGAATGCCCAGTTCTGCCGGCTTTGCAGCGAGCAGGTCGTTCCGGTCGCGTCGGGGTTGATCCGCCACCGCCTGGCGGCAGGCTGACATTGTTGCTGCTGCTGCCGCCACCGCCGCAGGAGGCGAGCAACGCCGCCAGTGCCAATATCGAACCGGATTTCCGCAATGTCATGCTGCCCCCATTTACCAGACTGATCCCAGGTTAATTCCGACAGGCTTAACCGGATATGATCGACCCTGATAGGCTTCGGGCCAATTGTCCACACAGAAAAAATCCGCCGGCATTGCTGCCGACGGATAGTTTTTCCTCCCCAGGAAAACGGGTTGGATCGGGTGCCCCCAAAGGGGGTAAGGGAGCACCCGACCTATCTGATATTATCCGAACTGGTTCATCGTGTTGTGCGCGCCGCCGGCTTTCAGAGCGGCTTCACCAGCGAAATATTCCTTGTGATCATCGCCAATGTCACTGCCCGACATGTTCTGGTGCTTCACGCAAGCGATGCCTTCGCGGATTTCCTTGCGCTGCACGCCGAGGACGTAGCCCAGCATGCCGGCGTCGCCGAAATATTCCTTGGCCAGATTGTCGGTCGACAAAGCGGCGGTGTGATAGGTTGGCAAAGTGATCAGGTGATGGAAGATGCCAGCGCGTTTCGAACCATCGGCCTGGAAGGTGCGGATGCGCTTGTCAGCCGCTTCGCCCAGTTCGGTGTCGTCATATTTCGCGTCCATCAGATCATCGCGATCATATTCGGACACGTCGAGACCTTCTGCGGCCATCGCGTCATAAACCTGCTGACGGAAGTTCAGCGTCCAGTTGAAGGATGGCGAGTTGTTGTAAACGAGCTTCGCATTCGGAACGACTTCGCGGACCCGGTCCATCATGCCGGCAATCTGTTCGACATGAGGCTTCTCGGTTTCGATCCAGAGCAGGTCGGCGCCATTTTGCAGCGAGGTGATGCTGTCGAGAACGCAGCGGTCCTCGCCGGTGCCGGGACGGAACTGGAACAGGTTGGAAGGGAGGCGTTTCGGACGGAGCATCTTGCCATCGCGGTTGATGATGACATCGCCGTTCTTCGCGGTGGCCGGATCAATTTCTTCGCAATCGAGGAAGCTGTTATACTGGTCGCCGAGATCGCCGGGCTCGTTCGAAACCGCGATCTGTTTGGTCAGACCAGCGCCGAGCGAGTCGGTGCGGGTGACGATGATGCCGTCGGTGACGCCCAGTTCGAGGAAGGCATAACGGCAGGCGCGGATCTTCGCGAGAAAATCCTCGTGCGGCACGGTAACCTTGCCGTCCTGGTGGCCACATTGCTTTTCGTCGGAAACCTGGTTTTCGATCTGCAGAGCGCAGGCACCCGCTTCGATCATCTTCTTGGCGAGCAGGTAGGTTGCCTCGGCATTACCGAAACCGGCGTCGATATCGGCGATGATCGGAACGACATGGGTCTGAAAATTCTCGACCTTGTCCATGGCCGCTTTCTCGGCCGCTGCATCGCCGGCTTCGCGCGCCGCATCAATATCGCGGAACAACAGGTTCAGCTCACGGGAGTCGGCCTGACGCAAGAAGGTGTAAAGCTCTTCGATCAGCGCAGGGACCGAGGTTTTTCGTGCATCGACTGGTCGGGCAGGGGACCGAATTCGCTGCGCAGTGCGGCAACCATCCAGCCGGACAGATAGAGATAGCGGCGTTTGGTATCGCCGAAATGCTTCTTGATCGAAATCATCTTCTGCTGCGCGATAAATCCGTGCCAGCAACCCAGCGACTGGGTGTATTTGGAGCTGTCGGCGTCATAAGCGGCCATATCCTCGCGCATGATAGCGGCGGTATATTTGGCGATGTCGAGGCCGGTCTTGAACCGGTTCTGCAACTGCATGCGGGCAACGGACTCGGCGTCGATGCCGCTCCATGTACCATTCTGGCTGTTGATCAGGCTGTCTGCGGAACTCTTTAACTCTTGGTAGGACATGATGATTTTCCTTAAACTGGGGAGGCGGTTACTCGATATGCTGTAAAATTATTTTCAGCGTCTGAGAAAGTGATTGGCCGAGTTTAAGGGTTTGTTCCAGATAAATTTGTCAAATTACGAGTCAGTCTGTCTTGAAACAGCAACTGGAAGTAGTAAAAGTGTAAATAAGCTTACACTTGATTCACCGTCGGAAGCCGTTCTGGCTACTTTTCATATTTCTGACCCTTGCTGCTGCTGCCGATGCTTGCTTCTCTAACGCGGAGTTTAACATGGCTGTCCATCTTTTGGGGGCGAGATGTTCATCTGGCCATGGCAGGCATTGGACAGATTTGCGCAATTATTGGAGAACGGGTTGGCATGTCCGGCAGTTCACGGCTGCGTCTTTGCGTTACTCCGAGCAATTGCCTGCATCCCCTACTCGTTTCAGGATTCCTTACCAGGCAGGGTATAGGCGAAACTCTCAATCCACGGTTCCAGCACGGGGATGACCGGCGCAAGATGATCGCGGTATTTTTCCCATCGGCCGCTGGCGCGTCGGTAAATCGGCTCGGTGACTTGCGAATAGCTCGCCGTGGTGATCAGGCCCCGCGATCTGGCAGTGCGGCTGTGGTTGAGTACATTGTCATCCCATTGCAAATCGAGGAAATCGAACAGGGGGCGGATCTCCGCGGCGACATCTTCGACCAGCCGCTCATAGACGATTGGGTGGACGTTTGCAGGGAACAAGGCGAGCGAGGCCTGCCAGTGGCGAAAAGCCAGATCGTATAATTCTGCCGCATCTTCCAACCGGAGAAAACTGGCCATTGCAGAATTCAGTCGGAAATTGGCCATGAAACAGCTTAGCACTACATCGCAGGGGTGGCGCAGAGCGAGGATAATCTTGGCATTGGGGAAAAGCCGCTGGATCAGCGGAAGCCGGTACAGGAACAGCGGTGACTTATCGACCAGCAATTGCCCCGGAGCGAGCGGCTGGATGTTCTCCACCTCGTTGAAATAATCGTCGCGTGCCTTGGCGATAGCGTCGCTATCCATGCCCGCCAATGCCGAAATCCCGCCCAGCGCCTCCTCGACATGGTTCAGTGGCGGCTGCTCTTCCATGACCACCGTGTTGGGATGGCCCATCAGAATCGTATCGAGCAATGTCGTTCCCGACCGCGGGAAGCCGACCAGGAATACCGGATCGGGCCGGCCATCGGCGATTTCTACCTCCTCCCAGGAATCGCGCCATTCAGGGGAAAGCATGGTGATTTCCTTTGCCAGTTGCTCCCGCAACTCCCGGGCGCGATCCAGCGGATCGGTCGGATTGTCCTGATAGGCGAGAATGTTGGCCTGCGTATAAGCCGTGAATGCCTCGTCGGTCCGGCCCAGCCGGTCGAGCAATGTGGCCCGCGCATGGGCGGTGCGGATCGGTTCCACATCGGTAGGGACCATCGCGAGCTTCGTCAGCGCTTCATCAAACTGCCCGGCCCGCCGCAATTGCAACGCCTCGACATAGGCGAGAGGTTCCGGCGCGATGCCGTTCTTGCGCGCCAGCGCAATCAGCGGTCCAAATTCTTCTTCGCGATTGCTATGTTCATATTGGATGGCGAGGCCGAGATAGGCATCGAGAGCTGTCGGATCGAGTTTGATGGTTCGCAAATAGGCTCGCTCGGCATCACCGGTCCACCGCATTACGCCATATTCGATCGCGAGTTTCAGTTGATAGTCAGCGGAATCAGGTTCGCGGTCTACCGCCTTGATCAAGGCCGCAAGCGCCTCCTCCTGCCGGAGCTGTGTCTTGTATAGCAGGTAAAGCTGATAGGGCAGGCGGCCATCGGATGGGAATTCATCAATCGCCCTGGTCAATTCCGCTTCGGCGTCGTCGACCTGGTCGAGAGAGAGCAGGCGTCGGCGAGATTGAGCCGGGTCGGCGCGGCCCGCGGATCCAGCGTGATCGCACGTCGCAGCGCCTCGACTGCGCCCTTGTAATCTCCCGTTCCGGCGCGGGCGTTGCCGAGATTGTTCCAGCATTCGAAATCGTCCGGATGATCGGCGAGGACCAGTTCATAGGCTTCGACTGCCTCGGGAAATTGCTCAATTTTCTGCGCCAGAAAGGCACGATATCGCGCAACCCGCAGACTCTTGTCCGCTTGCGCCAGTTCGGCGGTGGCCACTGCCAGCGCTTCGGCATCCCTGTCCTGGTCCATCAATATCGCGACGAGATTGCAGGCGATGGTAACATCTCGTGGTTGAAGCGCGTGCGCTTCCGCAAGATGGCGGGTCGCTGCGGGCAGGTCCTGCAACCGGGCACAAACCATCCCGAGAAATGCATGGACTGATAGCGTGTCAGCAGAGCCGGACTGCAGACCGATCTCGGCGATGGCGCGGGCACTGGTCAGATCGCCGCGCTGTGCGGCTGCTATCGCCTTATCCATTGTTGCGCTGCCATCTTGATTTGGAGGGGATTCGCCAACCATCTGTTGTTCCGATCTCATTGCTGGTCGGACCGTTATAGATGTACCGGCCCCGGAAAGAAAATGGAGGGCCCCCGCCGGGGAGCCCTCCCGCTGCATAGATCAGCGCATTCCTAGAAGTCGAGCGTAACGCCGGCAAAGATATAACGGCCAAGCGCGTCGTAAGTTGCCGGATAGGTATTGCCGTTACAGGGGCCGGTTGGGCACAGGTTCGGGGTTCCGCCACCGCCAGAGGTTACCAATGGCGGCTCCTTGTCGAACAGGTTGTTGATGCCCAGGCGGAAGGTGAACTGTTCCTTCAAATTGTAGGAGAGTACCGCGTCGATATAGTTGACCGACGATATCCGGGTGCCTGGTCCGGCGTGGTCGGTCTGGCCGCTCGGATTGAGGGCATCGAACGACGATATGGTTTCGGCCTTCACCTTGCCGATAAAGCGCCATTGTGCCGATACACCGAAGCCCGAGTCCGTCTTCAGCGACACGCGAGCCTTGTGGCGCCAGCGCGGAAGCGGAGCGCCCGCATCGGAAACCCCGCCCACGCTGCACGTCGGTCCATAAAGACCGGCGCAGTCGTAGGAGACCGGGCTGCCGTCTCCATTGGTGAGTCCGTTTTCGACCTCGTAGGAGTCAAGATAGGTGCCGTTCATCGACAGCGAGACCGTACCAAAGCTGACCGGGACGGAATAATTGCCCGCAATTTCGATACCCGAAGTCTGCAGGCTGCCGACATTATTTGGCAGATCCTCCGTAAAGCCGCCAGGTGTCAGCCAGAGCGAACCCGCAGCATCGCGATTGACAAGGGCACAGGAGTCGGGCGTGAAGGTAGCGGTGGCATTTGTCACGCAATTGTTGAGCACTGCGTCAACCCCGAAGCTGCGGATCGCATCGTCAACCTTGATATTGAAATAGTCGATCGTCAGCGACAGCCGCGGAATGAAATTGGGCTGCAGAACCACACCTGCCGTCCAAGTTTTTGCGGTTTCCGGTTGCAAGGCGGCATTACCACCGAGCAGACCGTTATATTGTCCCGCCGGATTTGGGGTCACGCCCTGACCGACAATCAGACCTTGTGCCAGGCATCCGTAATCCGTTGCCGAAATGGTGATTCCGGCACAGGGATCATTCGAACCGCTCAGTCCGACGGCTGCCGTCCGGAACAGTTCCTGGATATTCGGTGCGCGGACGGCTTGGTTGTACATTGCGCGAAGCCGGATATCGGGGATCGGCGCCAGCTCTGCGCCGATCTTGAACGTATCGGTATTGAACGACTGGTTTACCGTGGTTTCATAATGCGACCGACGATAGCCGGCGCTGATTTCGAACGTGTCGACGATGCCGTTCTGGATCACCGGGATTTGCGTTTCCGCAAAAATTCCAGCACGTCAAATCCACCGGAAAGCGGCAGGGTTGCCCCGCCCTGACCGGAAAGATCACCGGTCGCAAAGCCGTTGTCGACCTCGAGCTCGAGCGTCTCCTTGCGCCATTCGCCACCGATGTTGACCCGAATGCCGTCTTCGGCCCACGGCAATATCATGCCATAGTTGGTCAGGTCGCCGGTGAACGAGATATTGGCCACCTGCTCGGTGGTTTCGCCTGACTGGAAACCGGATACATTGAGATAGGCAACCGCGGCATCGCTGGCGCCGCCTTCACCGGCGAACAGATCATAGGGAACGCAATTTGTGTCACCGGCCGTGATAAGCGAACGGCAGACCACCTGGCCCTGGGTCGCGCTGCCGGGACGATTGTCTATCACCGCATCCAGCGCGCGAGTCAGGCGTGCGATCGAAAATTCGTTCGAATAGACTTGGGAGTAATCTACCTTACCATATTGGTAATAAGCGTCGTAGCTCCAGACGTCAGAAATATCGCCATTGGCGCCGAGAACACCCCGGAATGTCGTGTGGCCGAGATTGGACTGGCGCGGCCCACCTTCGAGGTTCCGGCGAAGGACAAGCGCATAGCCCTGATTGTAGGTTCCGCCCTGACCATCGGCAAAATCGATCGGCGCGGCGTTCGGATCGGGGTTGTAGGGAGCGGTTGTCGCGGCCGGGAAAGTGCCGACAAAACCGCTGATCAGATTGTCCGTGTCGCAAATTACGGCTGCCTGGGCTGCAGACATCAGTGGATTGTCGCAGTTCAGCGTTAAAGTATTGCCAAAGTCGCCGGACGGCGCAATTTGCGCGACCGTCTTATTGTCCATGAACTGGAATTCCATATAGGGACGGAAGGAATCGCTGACTTCATATTTGACAAAGGCGCCGGCAGTGAACCGTTCGTCCGGACGCTGAAAATGGTTGAATGGCGCAAAGTTGAAAACCCCGAGGCCGTTCACGAAACCGCCATTTGGCGCGAAGGTATAGAAGGTCGACGTGCCGGTCGTAACCGCTGTGTCGAACACCAGGACATTGCCGTTCGGTGTCGTTGCCGAGCCGCCGCAATTGTTGGCACCGCCGCCGCCATTTTGCAGGACGCAGGCGCTGAAGTCGCGCTCAGACTGGGTCACCGCCTCGATCTTGCGATAGCCGCCGTAGATCATGAAATGGCCGCGATCATCGGCAAACTTCGAGCCGAAGGCGACGGTCGCATCGATCGAACCGCCGTCGGTTATGCTGCCGTCCGGATAGGGGAATCCGCGGGCATCAAGAAAGGGGCGAATGAACTTGTTGTTATTGTCGTGCTGGTAGAAGCTATATTGCGCATCTACCCGGAAGCCTTCAAATTCATCGTCGATGATGAAGTTCACCACGCCGGCAACGGCGTCGGCACCGTAAACCGAGGATGCGCCGCCGGTCAGGACTTCGACCTGTTTCAGCATGGCGGCGGGAATGATATTGATATCGGCTGCAGACCCACTGGCCGGCGAAGGATCGCCCGGTACAATACGGCGTCCGTTGATCAGCGCTAGTGTACGGTTTGAGCCAAGGCCGCGGAGGTCGACCGTTGCCGTGCCATCCGCGCCATTGGCGAGAGAGGAGGCCTGGCTGGCCGAAACGGCAGGCAGGGAATTCAGAATATCCTCGACGCGGGTGACGCCCTGAAGCTTGATATCTTCGCTGGCCACCACGGTGACGGGCGAAGGTGAATCGACGCCCGGGCGGGCAATACGTGAACCGGTGACCACAATGACCGCTTCCGTTTCGGCTTCAGCGATGTCCGTAGTCTGGGCGAAAGAGGGGGTGGAGGCGAGAGCAATGCCCAGCGCAAGTGGCGCTGCTGCATATTTCAGATTGTTTTGATTTTTTTGATCATGGTTTGTCTCCCTGCAAAAATGAACATATATTTGATGGGGGCCATCTGTTGTAGCCAATCATCAGTAATCAGGTCAAAATTCATCAGGAGTAGTTGTCTATTCTCTGAAATTTCCAACCTTCAGACAATTACCTGTATTGCACCTGCAACTCACCTCTCCTAACAAATCGGTAGGATGAAAATCGAATTTCGCGGTGGCGTTTCATTTTTGCAACAGCACATGGCGAGATGGATTTTACATAGCGTTGCAATTCCGGGTGCCGAGGCGACGGGACTCACTGGATTTGCGTCCGGTTGGACGGGTTTTGTCTTTTTCCATTTTGCCAGATCGGCGGAAACGGCAATTCTGATGCAAGAAATTATTAGCCTCGACAGCAATAGCGAATCTCCGATCCGTCCGGTCAGCGTGTCTGGAATTCCAACAGTGGCCTGTCTTGGAAAGAACCACATTGGTTATTTCATGCGCTTTCATAGATAGAAATTTGCCACTAAAAGCTCGCACGCCCGACGACTCGTTTGACGATTTCTTGCAGCTGAACCGGCACGGTCATGACGAAGAGGCCATGACTCGGGGCCGGTTTTGCGCAAGCGCCGCAAGGATTGCGGACGTCCGAACGCCAGTTGGCGTTTATTGAAGCGCTGGCCAATACCGGCGTCGTGATAACGGAGGCGCGCAGTGTCGGAATGTCCGATGCCGCCGCCCATACGCTGTTGCGTACGCCGCGTGCAAAGCGGGTTGCTGCTGCATGGGAGGCAGCGCTGGCGGCGTCGTTCGGGCCCACTCACCGCAACTCTATGGCAACGCGCATCGAGACAGCAGAGACACCGGTGAGGGGGATCAGACCATTGCGCCCCCACAGCAGTCGTTCAAGCATTGAAGCTCCCCGGGCCCGAACCCCCGGCGGGACCGGTTCCGCCGCTGCGTCGTCACAGGGGCCAGATCAGGGGAATGATGGTTATTGAGGTGATAGCGATAACCAGCGTCAACGGCAGGCCATAGCGGGCGAAATCGAGGAAGCGGTAGCCGCCTGCGCCATAGACCAGGGTATTGGTCTGATAGCCGATCGGCGTCAGGAGCTGGCGCTTGCGGCAAACATGACCGCGATAACAAAGGGCCGTGGATCGACGCCAAGCGATAAGGCGAGCTGGATCGCGATCGGCGTGACAACGACGGCAACCGCGTTATTGGTGACCAGTTCGGTCAGCATCAGGCTGAGCAGATAGATGGCGGCGAGAGCATAGACCGGCGGGAAGCCGGACAGCCAGGGGGCTGCAGCTGCGACCATCATCTCGACCAGACCGGCATTTTCCAGCGCCGTGCCGATTGCCAGCATCGCCACGATCAGGCCGATGATCCGCCAGTCGACCGAGGCAAAAGCCTCGTCCGGTTCAATGCAGCGGGTGACCAGGACTGCGGCCATTCCGAGCACTGCCAGCCCGGCAATCGGCATGATATCGAGAGAGGCGGCAAGCACCACAGCGAGAATCACCGCAATTGCGATCGGCGCTTTGTGGCGCCGGTATCCGCGGGTTTTCGGTTCACTGACATTCATCAGATTCTCGCCCTCGACCAACCGGCGGATGTTTGTTTTGCGCCTTCCAGCAACAGGGTGTCGCCAACCTGTAATTTGGTGTTGTCATATTGCTCGGACAGGTTGCTGCCCCTGCGGTGCATGGCGATCGGATGAATGCCATAGCGTTGCGGCAGGGCCGCCTCTTTCAGGCTCTGGCCGATGAGATGGGCATCGGGGAGGAGTAATATCTCCGCCAGCATCGACCTGTGCGACGACATCGGCACAAACTGCTGCGAATCCTCGCTCTTGGTCAGCGGCAGCTTGCCGCGTTCGCGAATGGTCATCACGTCCGCTTCATTGGTATGCAAAACCAGAACATCACCCTTCCGAACCACATATTCCGACAGCGCTTTGCGGATCGGCACATCGTTGCGGACGACATCCACCAGCCGCCGCTCGCCATTGCGGAACAGGTCGATCTCGCTCGCTATCTGGCCGACATAGGGAGATGTGCCGCCGATGAAGATCGACATCGTATAGCGTTTGCTCTCATTCTCATCGAGCAGCGAGGACATTGTGTCACGGTCCGGCAGAAAGCGGCGGGTCAGGGCGAGATAGGTCACGCCAACCAGCGCGATGACGATACCGGCCGGGGCGATCTCGAAAATCGAAAAGCCGGCCAGGCCGTTCTTCTGCGCGACACCGTCGACCAAAATATTGGTCGATGTGCCGATCAGGGTGCAGGTGCCGCCCAATATGGCGGCGAAGGATATCGGCATCAATATCTTGGACGGGCGCTCGCCCAGTTCCTTTGCCAGGGTTATTCCGATCGGGATCATCATCATCACCAGCGGCGTATTGTTGGTAAAGCCCGACAGAATCGCGATGGCGACCAGCAACAGTCCGGTTGCCAGCACCGGAGACGCCTTGGCCAGACCGGTGACCTTGAGCGCAAAGGCTTCCAGCGTACCGGTCCTGACCAGCGCCCCGGAGATGATGAACATCGCGGCGATCGTCAGAGGGGCTGGGTTACTCATTGCGGCCAGAATATCGTCGGTCGAGATCAGCCCGAGAACCAGGAGCAGGCCGGCTGCGCCGATGGCGGTGACCTCCGGCGGGCGGATTTCCGTCGCAAAAGCGATCAACAGCAAAAGCAGTATCAGGGCAACAAGTGCAGGGGAATAAGGCGCGAGAACAGCAAGCATCAACAGGTCCGATCAGAATAGCGCGCTGGATAGCGGAAATCCCAATAAATGCCTGTGCGAAACTGTGCTAGCCACAAACTGCACGGCCACACAAAATATTGTTTGGATAGCTGAAGATTTGGTTCATGGGCGTTTTCGTTTCGTGCCCGACAAGCGCATGATTCTGTCGATAGAAATCGGAAAAACCATGGATCAGCAACTCCTGATAATTTGCGCTTTGACCTTCTCGATCCACCTGATCGGAGCGCTGGCCTATTCAGCTCGCATTGCCGGCGTGCGAACCGGGCGGATCGCGGTATCCTTTGCCCTCTTCAACATCCTGGTTCTGGTGTCGCGGCTGTCCAACAGCTTCCTCGGGCCATTTCTCGCCAAACGGATCGAAAACGGGCTGGCCGATGGCGCGGGCGAAGGCTTGCTCGGCGACTTTCGGCTCGTCCTGCTTGCGGCAACGGCCGCCACCATTGTCGGCGCGCTGCTCATTCCGACGGTGCAACGCTGGTTCAGCAGCGCCATTTTGCAATTCCATGAGCATCGCTCAATGCCGCGGCTGATCTGGCACGCCCTGACCAAGGGCGGGATCGGCTATGTCGGAAGAACTGCAACCGCACCCAAGCGCGTACATATCAGCGACTTGCGCAAGCCGCGCGGCGTATCGATGACGATTATCATATTGAATGTCGTGGCGCAGGCGCTGCTTACGGTCGGCGTGGTCGGCTCTCTGTACGCCGGCTATCTCAATCCCGAATATCGGGTCACTGCATCGCAGCTATCCGCCGTGATCAACGGCTTCGCCACGATCCTGCTGTTTGTGGTCATCGACCCGCAACTCTCGGTAATGACCGACGATGTCGTCAGCGGACGCGTCAGCCAGCCGATGTTCCGGAGGACGATCACCTGGCTGTCGCTGAGCAGGGTAGGCGGGACATTGCTGGCCCAGGCGCTGCTTTTGCCGGCCGCATTGCTGGTGGCCTATATTGCCGGCGCAATCTGACGGTAAGCCAGCACGGCCATTCGCGGTTAGTCCTGCGCGAACTAACTCAGTGCCGGAATGATCCAGGCCATCGACATGACAATGACGGCCAGCAGCAAAGACGCCGCCAGCACGATCCTGACATTATGGGACGCACGGGGCTTGTTGCTCGCCTCGCGTTCGGTCACTTCGATCTGATCGCCATGCTTTTCCATATTTTGCTCCTTTGCCGTTCCCAAAATAGCGAAGGCGAGCATAACATAAATACAGGCTTTAGGGCAGATTTACGCTGTCCGGTACCGGAATGGCCAGTTGGTCACACCCCCGGCGATCAGGGCCCACCAGACAAATATGGGCTGAAAGACAAGGCGCGGGCCGTGATACAGCCAACTCGCCGTCTCGCCTCCGATCACGACATTGTTGATGGCATGGTTGATATTGGCGGGATAGACACAGACCGCATAGAGGGCGAGGCCGAGCCCTGCCGCATAGCGTGCTTTTGGAACCAGGCCGGGCGGGACCAGCAGTCCGACTGCTCCGGTGATCTCGGCTATTCCGGTGAACAGGATGATCTGTTCGGCAAAGGGTACCCAGTCGGGGGTGATCGCCAGAAACCCGTCCGGGGAGCGAATGTGGGCGATCCCGGCAACCAGATAGAAAAGGGCCAGCAGCCAGCGGAAAAACCGTCTGGCGACGCTTTCCTGCTGTTCGATGCCTCCCACTATCGACGGCCCATCCGCGCTACGACGGTGACAAAAATGCGGTGGACCAGCCCAGCAGGATGAATCCGTTCAGGCCCTCGATCGCGGCAATCATCTGCCATTTGGTGTCCAGGGCATCGCTGTTATAGCCGGTGGTGGAATAGGTGATCGTGGAAAAATAGATCGCTTGCTCGAAAGTGGCAATGGCATCGACCAGTCGGTACACGATCGCATAGGCCCAGATCTCTATGCCATGGAGCACGAACAGGCCGAATACCAGCGCGAGCGTGACGATGATCCCGTGCGGGGACATTGGGTGAATATGCTCCGCCGCCTCCTCGCGGGCCTCGATCCGCAGAAAACGGCCGAGACCGAAGATGCCAACGCCGTGAATGAGGACGGTCAGAAGGACCATGAAACCACCGACGGCCAGCTCTGCGAACATCGCGGTTCAGCCGCCCCAGGGCGGGGGCGGGACAGCGACCGGCTTGGACAGGTCGAATTCGACGCGGAAATGCCGGCCATCGGCGGTTTCCGGCCGGCGCAGTTCATAGGCAAACCGGGCGTCGCCCTGGCCGGGTTCGCTGACTTCCATCGCCCAGACATTGGTCACCGACTGGTCGAGACCATTGGCCTTGAAGGAGGCGATGGATTCAGCGTCCACTGGAAATTCCTGTCGATCCGCAGTCCCTTCCTCAGCCGTGTCGCCACCATAATTTGTGACGCTGTCCAGACTTCCATCCTCGTGGCGATGCCGGTGCTTCAGCCGGAGGCCGTCATCGGTGCGGGAGATGATCCAGGTTCGTGACCGGTTCCACGTGTCAGGTCCTTCCGCGATATGGAAAGGGATCTGGATTTCGTTCAGATCGCAAGAGGCCGCGTGCATGATCATTGGCTTTCCCGCCATATCGGCATCTGCTTGCTGTTCAGATGCCAATGTCCCGGCATAGGCTTTGCCGCAGAGCAGACTCAGCCGCTCGAAAAACAGGTCCTGCGGTGATGGCTCCGGTGCCGGAGCGGAGGGTGAATCACACGCTGCGAGCGGGATACAAAGAAGAAGCGCGGCTGCGCAGGTGAGTTTTGCTTGTTTCATCGGCACTATTGCTACACAATTTCCTCGAGCCTTGAAACCGCTGAAATTCAACTGTTTGCTTATTAACAAATAGGCTGCTATAGACGCTACAGCTAATAAATCGCGTTACGAAGAAATCTAGGTTTCGCAACCCCAACGGTCGCATACTCTTTTTCCCATTTCTCGAAGTTGGCCAATCCCGTCCGGTTCTGCATTTCGCATAATCGGGCATAATTAAGTTATGAATAGGAATAAGACTATGCCTACAGGCACCGTAAAATTTTTCAACACCGACAAGGGCTATGGTTTCATCGCTCCTGAAGATGGTGGCGATGACAGCTTCGTGCACATCACAGCAGTTCAGGCTGCCGGAATGCAGTCGCTCGAAAAAGAACAGCGTTTGACATATGATGTCGAAACCGGAAATAACGGCAAGAAAGCCGCTGTAAACTTGCAGCAGGCTTAAGCCTTACACCGAATACGAAAGAGGGCGGGAGTGCATGGCATTGCCGCCCTTTTTTGTCTTGAATCTGGTCGGAACCTATCCCCAGTCGAAGGACAGGCTGCCGCGATTGTACAGTTCGGCGAGTAGCTCGACCACAGCGTCCGACTTTCGCCATTCGGGATTGATAACAAATTGCTCCTGAGCGCACAGCATCTCGGCCAGCAACGCTGTTTCACCGGCGCAGGGAAAGCATTCCCCATCGATAAATAGCAGCAGCTTGCCTTCGTCCTCACGAACGAATGAAAAGCGGCTGGCGGGATTACGGAACAGCGGATGATCCTCCGTCAGCAAACCGCGCAGATGGTCGGTCTCGATCGCTTCCTCGGGGCGCCAGTCGGTTTCCGGATATCTCGGCGTGCTGCTATATTCCCCGAACCAGCGCGCAAAGGCCGCGCGATCCGCCAGTTTCTCTGTGATCATGGCATGCAGCCGGTCGATCGCGGCGGCGGGGATCTCCCCGGGATTGTCCTGCACCGATAGATCGGGATCGCCATAGCGGTCATCATCGGTCATTTGCGGCAACAAGTCATCGCACCAGTTGCCGATCAGTTCCTTGCGCGACGGCGAGCGAAAACCGATACTGTACGTCATGCAATCCGCACCTATTGCGACGCCATTATGGGCGATGCCCGGCGGTACATAGAGCATGTCACCCGGGTTCAGAGTCCATTCCTCCTCGACGTCAAAACTGGCGAGCAGCAGCAGGTCTTCATGCGAACGCAGGGCTGTCCGGTCATCGCACATGCCGCCAATCTGCCACCGGCGCTGGCCGAGACCCTGGACGAGAAACACATCATAATGATCGAAATGCGGCCCAACTCCGCCGCCATCGCTGGCAAAGCTGACCATGACATCGTCGATCCGCCAGTTGGGAATGAAGCGAAAAGGTTCGATCAGCGCGGCAACTTCGGTAACATGATGATCAACCGCTTGCACCAACAGAGTCCAGGGAGACTTGCCCAACTCGCCAAAGCGTGTTTCGGGCAGGGGGCCGTGCTCGGCATTCCAGTCGTCGCTCGATTGGGTAATCAGGCGCGATTCCACATGGTCCTCGCAGGCAAGGCCGGCCAATTCGTCCGGAGACAGCGGGTTTTGCCACGACTGCCACGGATTTCGGATCAGCAGGGGGCGTTTCTGCCAGTAATCGCGCAGGAAAGCGGCGGTATCGAAATTGTTCAATTGCATCGGCATGCGCTACACAATTTCGAGCCGGACCGGTAGTGATACCGGCAATCAACATCGGGCAGGCGCCATTACTTTGTTGGCGCCGCTGTTGTAACGTTGCCCATTCCGCTCGTCGCTGCCAAAGGGGAGGCATGGCAAAGCTGATCCTCTTCAACAAACCCTTTGGCGTTTTACCGCAATTCACCGATCGCGGCAGCGAGACCAAACGTCCGACGTTGTCGCATTTCATCGACGTTCCCGGCGTCTATCCCGCCGGCAGGCTCGACCGGGATAGCGAGGGACTGATGATGCTGACCGATGATGGCAAATTGCAGGCGCGGATATCGGACCCGAAATATAAGATGCCGAAAACCTATCTTGTCCAGGTTGAGGGAGAGGCCATGGAAGAGAGCCTCGATCAGTTGCGGACCGGTGTCGACCTGAAGGACGGTCTGACGAGGCCTGCGGAAGTCGAACGGATTGCGGATCCGGACCTTTGGCTCCGCGATCCTCCGATCCGCGTGCGCAAAAATGTGCCCGATTGCTGGCTCAAATTGACTATAAGCGAAGGCCGGAACCGGCAGGTGCGCAGGATGACAGCTGCTGTCGGCAACCCCACGCTGCGGCTGGTGCGCTGGAGAATCGGAGACTGGGCGCTTGAGGGATTGCAGCCCGGCGAATGGCGGGCCGGCGAATAGGCGATTTGCGCTTGCCCGCTTTTTCGATAGACAGCCTATCGGGAGAGGGATAAAATAATGAAAAGATGATCCGGATCATTCTGCTGTTGCTGGTCGTTCTGGGAGCGGCCTTCTTTATTTTCCGGACGCCGGACACCGACCGCACCGAGATGATCGCCAAATATGGCAACGAAGCCTCGCGTTTTGTTGAAGATGGCCAGGGCGCAAAAATCCACTATCGCGATGAAGGCAACAAGGATGGTCCCGCGTTGCTGCTGATCCACGGGTCTAACAGCCTGCTCCAGACATGGGAGCCGATGGTGGCTCTGCTCGGCGACAAATATCGACTCATTTCGCTGGATCTATACGGCCATGGCCTGACCGGCCCTCATCCGGCCGGTGCCTATGATGCGGACACCAATATCGCGGCGGCGGTCCGAGTGCTTGATACTGTCGGTGTCGACAAGGCCTATTGGATAGGCAACAGCATGGGCGGCTGGCTGACCTGGCGTGCCGGTCTGTCGGTGCCGGAGCGTATCTCGGGGCTGGTTCTGATCGACGCTTCAGGCGCGCAGGTCGCAGAGAAGATCAAACCCTATCTCGGTGCGAGACTGGCCCGGTCATCCATCGGGCAAATCTTGCTGCCGGAAATTACGCCGCGCTTTCTGGTCAAATCGTCACTGGAGGAAAATTTTGCCCAGCCAGAGCGACTGACGGAAGAACAGGTAGACCGCTATTGGGAATTGCTTCGCTTTCCCGGCAATCGCAAAGCGGCAGTGGACCGGGGCAAGACCCCGCGCCAGCCTGAAAAATGGGACGAGGTCGGTACTCTGGAGATGCCCGTGTTGTTGCTCTGGGGGGAACAGGACCGGGTCATTCCCGTGTCTCATGCCCGCGCGTTCGCAGCGGCAATCCCGGGCAGCAAGCTGATTATCTATGCCGACGCCGGCCATCTGCCTATGGAAGAAACGCCGGAGCAGGTGGCAAGGGATATTGATGTCTGGATACAGAGTCTGGACGGAGCGGCGGTTGAACCGGAATAAAATCCAAATCGTGTCGTAGCTGGCTAGACGCCGACGTCGGGCAGGCTCCAGTCAATCGGTGCCATTCCGTTTTGTTCCAGAAACGCATTGGTCTTGCTGAAATGCTTGCAACCGAAGAACCCGTTATAGGCGGATAACGGCGAAGGATGAGGGGCTTTGAGCACGAGATGTCTGCCGCCCTGTTCGACGCTCTGCACGAAAGCGGCCTTTTTCTGGGCATAGCTTCCCCACAGAAGAAACACGACCGGTTCCGGCTTTGCCGCGATCAGGCGGATGATGGCATCTGTAAATTTCTCCCAACCCTTGCCGCGATGGGACGCGGCATTGGCCATTTCGACCGTCAGGACACTGTTGAGCAGCAGCACGCCCTGCTTGGCCCAATGTTCGAGAAAACCATGGGCTGGACGGGGCAGGCCGAGATCGCTTTCCAGTTCCTTGTAGATATTGACCAGCGATGGCGGCGGGCGAACACCCGGTTGTACGCTAAAGCACAAGCCGTGCGCCTGTCCCGGACCATGATAGGGATCCTGGCCCAATATCACGACCCGGACCTTGTCGAGCGGGGTGAGGTCAAGGGCGCGAAAATATTCCTCGCCTTTCGGGTAAACCTGTTTGCCGGCCGCTTTTTCCTGCAGCAAAAATTCCCTTAAACCGGCCATATATTCACTGGCGAATTCTTTGGCGAGCGGCTCTTTCCAGCTATCGTTCAATTGGACACGGTCATTCATATCCGGTTGATAGCAAGCCCGAATTGATAGGCAAGGCATGATCGACCCGGCTTGCCAGTTTCGCTCGGGGAGATTACCGTCACCATTTAGACGCCACCAGAAGGCGCGAGCGCAAAAGGAACAAGTTCTTCCCATGACTGACAGCAATATTCCCGTCATTTCCGCAACCGGCCTTTTCACGCCGGAGAACAGCATAAGCAACGAGGAACTGGTAGCCAGTTTCAATACCTATGTTGATCTGACAAACCGTCAAAATGCCGACGCTATCGCAGCAGGGGATGCTGAAGAACTGCAGCACAGCTCGGTTGAATTCATCGAGAAGGCATCGGGGATCAAGTCGCGTTTTGTGCTGTCCAAGGACCCTATTCTTGATCCCGAAGTCATGTGCCCCCGCTTGCCGGAGAGACCCGACAGCGAAATATCCATCTTGGCCGAAATAGGTGTCAAAGCCGCGCTGCAGGCGCTGCAACGGGCAGGGCGCAAACCGGAGGATGTCGATGCGGTGCTATGCGCATGTTCGAACCTTCAGCGCGCCTACCCGGCCATTGCTGTCGAAATTCAGGATGCTCTCGGCATGGAAGACGGTTTCGGTTTCGATATGAATGTCGCCTGTTCCTCCGCGACCTTCGGCATCCAGACCGCGGCAGACTATATCCGCTCGGGCAGCGCCAGATCGGTGCTGGTGATCAATCCGGAGATTTGCTCCGGCCATCTCAATTGGCGCGACCGCGACAGTCATTTCATCTTCGGCGATGTGGCGACGGCGATCCTTGTCGAAGCCAAGGATATTGCGCCGGCCCAGCATTGGGAAATCGTCGGAACAAAGCTCAAGACGCAGTTTTCGAACAATATCCGCAACAACTTTGGTTTCCTTAACCGCACCCATCCGGGAAGCCGCGACGACAAAGACAAGCTGTTTGTTCAGGAGGGGCGAAAGGTGTTCAAGGAAGTGGTGCCCATGGTAGCCAACATGATCAACGAACAGACCGATCGGCTCGGCATCGAGGCCGGAGCATTGCGCCGTCTCTGGCTGCATCAGGCAAATGCCGGGATGAACCGGCTGATTGCCCAGCGGGTGCTGGGGCATGAAGCGAGCGATGATGAAAGCCCGACCGTCCTCGACACATATGCGAATACGTCCTCGGCCGGTTCGATCATCGCCTTTCACAAGCATAGTGCAGATCTGGCCGAAGGAGACATCGGCCTGATCTGTTCTTTCGGGGCGGGTTATTCGGCCGGAACGGTTTTCGTACGCAAGGTTGCGTGATCGGGGAGAATTGAGATGACAATGACAGGCCAGTGCCTATGCGGTGCGGTGAGCTACACAATCGAGGGCAATCTGCAGATGTGCGGCGTCTGTCATTGTAAGAACTGCCAGCGACAGGCGGGCAGTTCCTATTCGGTTCTGTTCGCGGTCGCGGACGAGCAGATCGTGATCGAGGGTGTTCTCACGACCTATGATGATCATGCCGACAGCGGAAATGTGGTCCATCGCCATTTCTGCGGCACTTGCGGGTCACCGGTAAAGACCTCGCTGCCAACACAGCCTGGGGTAACCTTCATCAAGGCAGGAACGTTGGACGATACCAGCGTGCTACATCCCCAAGTCCATTTCTGGACCGGTAGCAAACAGGCCTGGGTCGAGATTGATTCCGATGTCCCGCAGATAGAGGGAAATCCGGGGTGACTATGCGCAGGGCAATGATGGCAACGGCCCTCGTCCTGGTGATGCTGTCCGGCTGTGCGGAACCGGTCGAACAAACCCAACCGGATGAAACCGAAGAAGCGGCGCAGGTTGATGCAATAGTCCTCCAGCCAGACGGGATTTCCTCGGGAGAAGGGCAGCGTTTCTCCTACGGTACCGACAAAAGCACTGTCACCGCGATGCTGGAAGAATATGGTCCGGTCCATCAGAACAGCAATGAAGAATGCGGCGCGGGGCCGATGGAATCCGCTACCTCCGCTGCAACCGGTCTGACAGCCAATTTTCAGGATGGCAGGTTGGTTGGCTGGTATTTTGACGGCGACGGGAAAGCGGTGCGTACAGCACGGAATGTCAGCGTGGGGTCTACCAGGGGCGAACTGGAAGCGGCTATGCCAATCGAGATGCAACCGGACAGCACGCTCGGCATAGAATTTTTCTCCGGCTCTGGCGAGGATGGATTTATCGGCGGTTTTCTTTCGGACAACGGCGCTACTGCGACCATCGATAGTCTCTATTCGGGCACCAACTGTTTTTCCGCTGACCGGTGGTGCAGCATTTTCGGGGGACGATATGATCAGTTTACGGGCGCGCCTGCTATTTGCCATTGTCCGGCTTTCGAGGTTGAAGAATTATTTGCTGAAACCAGGCCGGGCCGAAAAATATATCGCCCGGGATCATGCCCGGGACCCGCGTCGCCGGTGCGCTGGCTGCGCAAACATTGTGATATCGAAAAGAGCGAGATTGACGGCCAGCCGCTCTATCGGCTCCGCCCGAAAGAGAACGGGACGTCTCTGCACATCTTCTATCTTCATGGCGGCGGCTATGCCTTTAACATTGTCTCGCTACACTGGCATTTTATCAAGAAACTGATCCGCAAAACCGGCGCGAGCGTCACCGTGCCCATCTATCCCTTGTCCCCCGAAAATAAATGGGACCGCAGCTATGCAATGGTGATGGAGGCATTCCGGCAAGCTGTCTCGCGCCATGGCGCAGAGAATATCGTGGTGATGGGTGATAGCGCGGGCGGAGGATTCTCCCTTGGCCTGTCCCAGATGCTGCGGGACGAGGGCAAGGAGCTGCCGGCCAAGCTGGTGCTGCTCAGCCCCTATCTGGATCAAACCGCTGCCGACGCGACCCAGGCGGAGCTGGAAAAGACCGACGTGCTGATCTCGGTCGAGGGAATTCGCCGCCTCGGGTCCTGGTGGATGCGCGAAGGCGAGGACCCTGCCATGTTCCCGGCCAGCCCGTTATTTGCGCCGCTGGATCGATTGCCACCGATGCTGGTGTTTGCCGGCACCGATGAGGTATTACTGGCGGACTCGCTTCGTCTGAAACAGAAGGGCGACGAGTGCGGGGCTAATATCGAGCTGAAACTCTACGACCGGATGCAGCATGTCTGGATGCTGCTTCCCATTCCCGAGGCCAAAAAGGCATTGAACGAAATTACCGGATTTCTGCTCTCTTCGAAAAGCTGAAATCAGTCTTTCAGGGTCCGGCCCCGTTCGATTACTGCCAGCCGGCGTTGCTCGACATCTTCCGCCGTTACATTGCCGTTCCATGCGTCGGTGGTCTGTTTCTCCAGCGTCAGCGCGTCTCTGAAATTGCGGTCATAGCCGTCGAAGATAAGCTTCTTGTATGCTTTGAGAAATTGTGGATCGATACTGGCCATATCCACTGCCAGGGCGCGCGCTTTGGGCATCAGTTCATCCGGCGCGTAGATATGGTTGACCAGACCCCAGTCGCACGCCGTCTGGGCATCGAGAAACTGGCCGGTGAAACTCAACTCGCAGGCTCTGGAAAGGCCGATAAAGCGGGACAGCTTCTGGGACAGGCCCCAGCCGGGTATGATCCCGACGCGCGCGTGGGTGTCGGCAAAACGGGCATTGGTCGAGGCGATACGGATATCGCAGGCGAGGGCCAGTTCGAAACCGCCGGTGATCGCGACGCCGTTGATCGCGCCGATGACAGGAATATTCAGCGACTCCAGCGCCCGGCACGGGTTGCGCGCAGGATTCTGGTCGGTGGCTGCTCCGAGGCCCTGTTCGCCCAGCTCCTTGAGATCAAGGCCGGCGGTGAAGGCCCGCTCGCCCGCACCGGTGACGATAACAGCACGAATATCTTCATCCCGGGAGATGTCCTGGCAGGCGTCGAACAATTCTGTCCGCAACGCATGGGACAGGGCGTTCATCGCTTCCGGACGATTGAGCGTGATGGTTGCAATTCCGTCGGCCTTTTCCAGCAATATCAGGGCCATCAGTCGCTTTCTCCCGTTTCATATTTTTGCGCAATTTGCGCGCCCAATGCTGCGGTCATGGCAAAACATTGCTCCGGATCGCTCTGCCGCAACAGCGCAATTTGCTGTTCCATTCCTTCGGCGATCAGCAGTTCCGGAACCTTGTTGGCGATGGCGTCGAGTATCTGGCGGGCACATTCATCAGGCTCCATACCATTGTCGATCGCAGCATCGGATTTCCCGCGGCGTTCTCCCTCTTTGGTGAGCGCGTTGCGCGAGACGTTGGTGCGGATTGATCCCGGCAGGATATTGGTCACATGGATATTGTGCAATTTCTCGGTCTCGGCGCGCAGGGCATCCATATAGCCGATCAGTCCGTGTTTGGCGGCGCAATAGGCGGTACGCAAAGGTACACCGACACGACCCGCCACGGAGCTGATCCCGACAATATGTCCGCCACCGGCTTCTATCATGTGCGGCAGCAGCAGCTGGGTCAGCCAGATCGGGGCGAGCAAATCGACATTGATGATCTTGTGATGCACGTCGGGATGGGTGTCGAGCGCCAGACTGCGCTGGCTGATGCCCGCATTGTTGACCAGGATGTCGACCTTGCCCTTCCAGGAGC
Source organism: Sphingopyxis sp. BSNA05 (assembly GCF_013265645.1). Taxonomy (NCBI): domain Bacteria; kingdom Pseudomonadati; phylum Pseudomonadota; class Alphaproteobacteria; order Sphingomonadales; family Sphingopyxidaceae; genus Sphingopyxis; species Sphingopyxis sp. BSNA05. Next base: position 23,011 of record NZ_PYIA01000096.1, read on the forward strand.
GCGCTTCCTCGACCTTTGCGGGCAGGGCGTCATAGTCGGTGGTTTCGAAGGGCAAGATCAAAGTCTCGGCCTTGATGCCGGCAGCGACTTGATCGAGCGCTTCGGTGCGGCGGCCCGACAAGATGATATGCGCGCCCTGATTGGCAAAGGCCTTGGCCAGTGCCTCGCCAATCCCGGAGGATGCTCCGGTGATCCAGACAATTTTACCCTCGAATGTCATAAGTCCGCTCCTGTTTCTGCCGCTTTGCATTTTTCCAGCCGACATAGCAGAGCGCCAGCATGATCACATTGCCCACCGCGTCAAGCAGCCCGATGCTGGTGAACACCGGATCGTGGAAGGTGAAATAATAGTTGAACCCGAAAAAGGGCAGCAGCGCGATGCCGTAGACCAGAAAGGTCAGCGACGAGAAGCGCGAAAAGGCGGCGAAGAGGCCCGACAGCAGGGCCTGCGCGCCGAAACAGGCGACGGCGAACGGCAATATGCGTCCGCCTTCGCGATATTCGGGCAGAAAGGTTGTATCGATCACATGCTGGGGGAAGAAGGCCGCCCAACCGCCGAGAATGAAAAACACCAGCGCGATGAAAAACTGAATACGCTTCGGTGTCATGCTCACTCTGCCGGTTAAGCGTTTTTGCCAATCTTTGGCGCATCATCGCCGAGGTCTTCGAACCAGGCTTCGACTTCGCCGTTCAGCTTGATCAGCAGCGGATTGCCCTTGCGATCCATTGTTTTGCCCGCCTGGACCTTAACCCAGCCTTCGGAAACGCAATATTCCTCAATATTATGTTTGCGGTCGCCGCGAAAATTGATCCCGATGCCGCGGGATAGCAATTCGCCACCATAATGCGGGCTGCGCGGATTGATGGCGAGGCGGTCGGGCGGCGTGTCCGGTCCAGCTGCTGCATTGTCGGCCTGATCGGATTTTTGTTCGTCGGTCATGATAAATACTCGTTCTCTGAAGTTGAGTGCGCTTTGCCATAACCTTCGCGAAAATCAAACAGATGTTGTCTAATGAGATATCCGAAGGCAGGCTTCAGCTGAAGACGTCTCCGACATTCTCGGTCATCTTGGGATCGCGGCCATATTTATTGTCACCCTTTTTGCCGCCGAAGCACATGAAAATCAAAATCGCGAGGCCGGGCAGGGTAAAAATGACGGTCCCGATGTACAGAAGAATGCCAACGAATCCCGGGACGCCTTGATCGTGGAAACGCCGTGTTACGAGCGCTGCGTTCGGGATCAGCATCGCCAGCCAGAACAAGCCCCATATTGCCATGAATATCATGACTATTATGACATTAATTGGAGGAACTTGTCGAGATTCAGGATCGAGGGTGATTCCGGCTGCTGCCGCGAACATCGTTTGTCCAAGCAGAAAAAAGATGGCAAAAACGCAATATGGATCAGGAACTGGAACAGAAAAAACATCCAGAATTCCCTGCGCCGGGAGCGGCCGCTAAAATCCGCATAGCGCCTGAGTGGAAGCAGCATCCATTTCACGTTTTTTCTCTTTCTCCAGATTCGCAACGGCGACGATAGGTTTATGTTCCGCATAATCAAGCAATCCGGCTGCAGAGCCGCGAGATCTTGATCGCTGGCTGTTTGCCATGGGTACACTTACGGCTGACCGACCGTTTTAGGGACTTTATGTTCGTCGGTAAATTTGCTGGGTTTCTGGCTCGCTCATATTACAATATATTGAGATGTAAATTATTTAGATCCAACGAGCCTTGCCAATAAAAATTCGTGAAGTTATCATTCAATTGAATTTTAAGGAGTTGTACCAGGATGCGTGGTTATTTATTGTTATCTTCGACCTTTTTACTTGTCGGTTGTGGTGGAGGCAGCAGTTCTACAAGTCCGGTGCAATTACCTTCTACTATGAACGCTCCCCCGCAAATATCGGCGATCGGCTCAGCAGTGATCACTGAAAATCAGACAGCGGTGCTGACCGTACAAGCGAGCGATAGCGACGGCGATCAGTTGAATTTTTCTCTTTCCGGAACCGATGCGGACGAATTTATCATCAACTCTTCCGGAGCGTTGTCCTTCCGTTCAGCACCGAATTTCGAATTACCGACCGATTCCGACGGCAATAATATCTACAATATTACCGTTACTGTTAGCGATGCCACCGCCAATGTATCTGCAAATATTGCCGTCACGGTGCAGAATGATAAGGAAAATATCGCCGTAAGACGAATCGCAACGGGATTATCCGACATCACTGCTTTGGTCAGCATCCCGGGAGACGATGATATTTTTGTAACGGAAAAACGAGGCGTCATCTCGAAGCTTGATCCGGTAACCCGATCAATAACGGAAGACAGAGTCCTGGCGAACGTCAATACCGATGGTGAGGCCGGACTGTTGGGACTCGCGGTTGAAAATCAGTTTGCGACGAGCAATGCCTATTGGGCGTTCGTCGTTGCAAAGAACACCGGCACTTTTGCCACGATCGGCAGCAATATCACGATCCGCCGGATGGTCAGAACAAGTCTCGAGGGTTTGCGAGGGACGGGCACTCGACTGGTGATCGATCATCCTGGCGACATAAATTACGGGGGCGGCATCGCGTTTGACGCCAACGGATTGCTATTTCTCGCGATCGGAGACGCCGGCAACTCCGCCAATGCGCAAGATACCAATTCTCAACTGGGGAAAATATTGCGTTTGCGTATAAACCCCGATCCATTCGCTGGTGCTTCACCGACCTATTTCTTGGCACCTGCTGACAATCCGTTTGTGGCGGGCGGTGGCGACAGATTTGTCTTCGGGCTTGGCGTGCAGAACCCCAGAGGCATGGAAATTCGCAATGCCAGTGTCACCTTCGGTGACAGCGGGCAGGGTGGCTTGGAAGAAGTCAGCGCATTCCGTTTTGCCGAACCGGGTGCAAACTTCGGCTGGCCCTTTTTCGAAGGCACAACGGCCTTGCAAGCCGGAAACCCGGACCTTCTGAAAAATCCGTTTGCCGAATATGCATTCGGGACTGGTGATCGGCAGGGACGATCGGTGCTTGGTGGAATCTACTATCAGGGTGCCATCGCCAATCTCAGCGAAAATATATTTTGCAGATCAAGACACAGGCAATATCTGGGCAATTCCGCGACAGGCCATTGAGGCCAGCGAAACTGTCCAGTCCCTGAATTTTGAACTGCTGAACGCGGATTTTGAGCCAGATGTAGGCGCTATCGACGGTCTGGTTGCGATAGGCCGCAATTCAAACGGCGTGATGTTCCTGGCGGATCGGGATGGCGAGATCTTTATCGTGGAACCGATAGCACCCTGATCCGCGCAGGATTACGCGGCCGCAGCTGCCTGGCGTGATGCCTTCTTGCGATCGTTCGGGTCGAGATAGCGTTTGCGCAGACGGATATTCTTCGGCGTGACCTCCACCAGTTCGTCATCGTCGATATAGGCGATCGCCTGTTCCAGCGTCATGACCTTCGGTGTGGTCAGCCGGATGGCGTCTTCCTTGCCGGAAACGCGGAAGTTGGTCAGCGCCTTTGACTTCATCGGATTGACGTCGAGATCGCCTGGTTTGGCATTCTCGCCGATGATCATGCCTTCATAGACCGGAGTCTGTGCACCGATAAACAATATGCCGCGTTCTTCGAGCATGTTCAGCGCATAAGCTGCGGTGTTGCCGGTACCGTTGGAGACCAGAACACCAACCGGACGGCCTTCAATCACACCTTTGTAATCGTCATATTTTTCAAACAGGCGGTTCATCAGGCCGGTGCCGCGCGTGTCGGACAGGAACTCGCCATGATAGCCGATCAGTCCACGGGAAGGAGCGGAGAAGGTGAGGCGCGTCTTGCCGGCACCCGAGGGACGCTGCTCTGTCAGTTCTGCCTTGCGACGCTGCATCTTGGACACAACGGTGCTGGCATATTCGTCATCGACGTCGATGACGACGGTCTCATAAGGTTCCTGACGCTTGCCATTTTCCTCGCGGTAGAGAACCCGGGGACGGGAAATGCCAAGTTCGAAGCCTTCGCGACGCATCGTTTCGATCAGGACGCCGAGCTGCAATTCGCCACGGCCAGCGACTTCAAAGCTGTCCTTGTCGTCGCTTTCGGTAACCTTGATGGCGACGTTCGATTCGGCTTCGCGTGCCAGACGATCGCGGATCACACGGCTGGTGACCTTGTCACCTTCGCGGCCGGCAACCGGGCTGTCGTTCACCGCAAAGCGCATCGAAAGCGTCGGTGGGTCAATCGGCTGGGCAGCGATCGGTTCCTTGACCGATACATCGCAGATTGTGTTGGAAACGGTCGCCTTGGTCAGGCCGGCGAGAGAGATGATATCGCCTGCCTTGGCGCTTTCCACAGGGACCCGCTCGAGACCGTTGAAGGCCATGATCTTGGTGGCGCGGCCGGCCTCGACAATATTGCCATCCATGTCGATGGCATGGATCGGCATGTTGATGTCGATTTTTCCGCTTTCGACCTTGCCGGTGAGAATCCGGCCAACGAAATTGTCGCGGTCGAGCAGAGTGACCAGAAATTTGAATTCGGCGTCGGGATCGACGTCGGGCTCCGGAACATGTTCGATGATCTTGTCGAACAGCGGCGACAGGTCGCCTTCGCGTACCTCGGGAGTATCGCCGGCATAGCCGTTACGACCGCTGGCGAAGAGCGCCGGGAAATCGAGTTGTTCGTCATTGGCATCGAGATTGACGAAAAGGTCGAAGACTTCGTCGAGAACCTCTTCCGCACGCCCATCGGGACGGTCGATCTTGTTGACGACAACGATTGGCTTCAGACCAAGAGCCAGAGCCTTGCCGGTCACGAATTTGGTTTGTGGCATGGCGCCTTCAGCGCTGTCGACAAGCAGGATAACACCGTCGACCATCGACAGGATACGTTCTACTTCGCCGCCAAAGTCGGCGTGGCCCGGCGTATCGACGATATTGATCCGCGTGCCCTTCCACTCGACACTGGTGCATTTTGCGAGAATCGTGATGCCGCGTTCTTTTTCCAGGTCGTTCGAATCCATGGCCCGTTCCTCGACACGTTCGTTGTCGCGGAATGTTCCGGATTGGCGGAAAAGCTGGTCAACCAGAGTTGTTTTGCCGTGATCAACGTGCGCAATGATTGCGATATTGCGAAGGGACATATTAGATTCTACCGTAAGAGAGGATAGGGCGGCCATAGGCAAAGCCCCAATATTGCCGCGCCCTTAGCCTGTTTGGTGCTGCGCCGCAACATTAGAAAGCTTGCCAAATCATTCGACGCCATCCATTTGGCGGTTTCACCATGCAAACCCTTCGTCTGATCCTCAATGACAAATTCATCTGGCTGCTTAGCGGAGCGGTGCTTTTGGCGACGCTGCTGCCAGTACAGGGGGCAGCCAAAGATATTGCCGGCATTTTGTTCAACGCCGGGATTTTTGCGGTTTTCCTGCTGCACGGAATTCGTCTCGAACGTCATGAAGTGAAGGCAGGTCTGCGCAATATCCGGTTGCAGGGAACGATATTCTTCTGGGTCTTCGGCGTAATGCTGGCCATCGGCCTGTCGCTTTCGAAACTGGTGGATCAGGTCCTGCCCGCCGATGTCGCGCTAGGCTTTCTGTTTCTGGGCGTCTTGCCGTCCACGGTGCAATCAGCGACAAGCTATTGCGCGATTGCAAAAGGCAATGTCGCCGCCTCGGTTGTGGCCAGTGCAGCCATAAATCTCGTCGGTGTCTTCCTGTCGCCGCTCCTGTTTGCCCTGCTGGCCAGTGCGGCAGGCGTCGAGATTACGTCAGATACGGTCATCAAGCTTGCCGCCATATTGGTGCTGCCGTTCGTTCTGGGGCAGACTTTTCAAAATGGTTGCGACCCGTTGTGATGCAGCACAAGGATCTGACGGGCTGGATCGACCGGGGCGCGATCGCACTTGCGGTCTATGTCTCCTTTTCCGCCGCGATAATTGCCGGCATGTGGAGCCGGGTGAGCGGCGTAGAATTTGCCTGGCTGGCAGCGGCTCTGCTGCTGTGGCTCGGCCTGGCTTTCGGTGGCAGCTGGCTGCTGGGCGGCGTTATGGGGTTCACCCGTAAAGACCGCAAAACCCTGCTATTCTCCGGCGCCCAAAAGAGCGTTGCTATTGGCGCTCCGCTAGCGGCGATCATTTTTGCCCCCGAGCGGGCCGGCCTCGTGATCCTCCCGCTGATTTTCTATCATCTCGCGCAATTGTTCCTTTCCGCGCCAGTGGCCGTGCGATTGGCGGGGGATGAGGATTAACGAATCATCGTCCGTTCGTCCCGAGCCTGTCGAAGGACGGCGCGTGGCGGTAGAAGCACTTCGACAAGCTCAGTGCGAACGGGAAAATCTAAAGTTCTCTTAGTGCTCTGGCCGGTTTGGCAGACAATACCGGAATGGACCCCAGCAAGCCGATACCCAAGGTAGCCACCGCGCCGATGGCCAGCGTCAGCAGGACAATTGCCCAATCCGGCTGCCAGGTGAACTCGAAAATCTGGGTGATGACGAACCAGCCGGCAAACAGGCCGAGGCCCAATGCCACTGCGGACAGAAGAAATGCCAGCAGCGCATATTCAATGGCCTGAACCGACAATATCTGTGCGCGGGTGGCGCCGAGCAGTTTCAGGATCACGCTGTCATAAACCCGGGCCTGACGCGATGCTGCAATGGCGCCGATCAGCACCGCAATGCCGGAGAAGATCGCGATCGAGGCGGCAGCGGCAATCGCAGTCGCCATCTGGTCGAGTATATCGCCGATCTGGGAGGCGATTTCCTTTACCTTCACCATCGAGATGGAAGGGAATTCCTTGGGCAGGATATTGAGGAGCGTATCTTCTTTTGCCGTGTCCATCTGGATGGTCGCCGCGACATTATGCGGCACATCGGCGAGCACGCTGGGCGGGAAGACCAGCACATAGTTGAAGCCGAAATTGCGCCAGTTGACCTTGCGGAAGGACGCGACCCTGGCTGGGATTTCCACGCCGAGAAGGCTGACCGTCAGGCTGTCGCCGATCTTCAGCCCCATTGCGGCGCCTTGTTCTTCATCAACCGAAACCAGCGGCGGTCCGTCATAATCGGCAGGCCACCATTCGCCCTCGGTGATTTCGCTGCCTTCGGGGATGGTCGTGCTATAGGTCAGGCCGCGATCACCACGCAGTACCCAGGCGCCTTCCGGCAGCGTTTCGAGTTCCGATACGCGCTGGCCGCGGAACTCGGTGATGGATCCCCGCAATGTCGGTACGATATTCACTTCGGCCGCTCTGGACGTCTCGGCGACCTTGGAACGGAACTCGTCCGCCCGTTCAACCGGAATGTCGAGCACGAAAAAACTGGGCGCATCGCGCGGCACCGTCGACTGGATTTCGTTGGTCAGGCTGGTCTGGATCGCGGCAAGCGTAGCGAACAGGGTAAGACCCAGTCCCAATGCCACAACCAGTTGGCCGGTCTGGGCACCGGGACGGTGAAGGCTGGTCAGGGCGAGCCGCATGAGCGGATGTTTCGGCCGCGGCGCCTTGCTCGCCAGCCAGCGGATCAGTGCCCCCAGTCCCGTCAACAGCAGCAAGATAGCGGCCGCCGCGCCGATGAAGGAGGCCGAGAACAGAGGCTCGTTGGCCGTGCCCAGGGCGAGCGCTATGATCGCTGCTATCGCCAGGCCAACACCGATCCAGCTTTGCCGGTCGATCTGGCGCCAGGATTTGCCTTCTCCACGGATGATACCCGCTGCGGGGATGGTCTTGGCCCGCGACAGGGGCGGCAGGGCAAAGATGACGGCGATCAGCAGTCCGTAGAGCGCGCTGACCAGCAACGGCAGCGGATAGACGGCAAACTCCGGTTTGATGGGCAGGACATCGCCGGCGATCTGGATGATGGCCAGCGGCGCCAGGGCCCCGACCACGAGTCCCAGAGCAATCGCGCCCAAGGCCACCGCCATGATCTGGAAAAGATAGATGCGGAAAATCATCGGGCTGTCGGCGCCGAGTATCTTGAGAGTCGCAATCGCGCCCTGTTTGCCGCGCAGGTAGGAGGCGACACCATTGCCGACGCCGATTCCGGCGATCACCAGCGAGGCCAGCCCGACCAACGTCAGAAACTGTCCCATACGCTCGATAAAGCGCCGCGTGCTGGGCGCGCCATCGTCACGGGTCT
>NZ_PYIA01000097.1:0-35221 GCF_013265645.1 Sphingopyxis sp. BSNA05
AGTTGGATGAGGGCGTTCGGAACTCTGGATCGAAGTACACCCTCACCCAGCTACGACTAGCGAACAAGTTCGCAAGTCTGCGCAACCGGCTATGGGTCGTTCGTACCTCCGATACGAACTTGGATTGCCGGGGCAATCCAACCCGACGCCCACTCACGGGAGAGGGAAAACTACCCCGCCATCACCCGCTTCACCACTTCCGGTTCGGCCCGGATCACCTTCAGATAGGCGCGGACCGCCGGCGGGGGCATGTGGCGGCCGATTTCATATTGGCGGATATTGGCGAGCGGGATGCCGTAGGTTTTGGAAAATTCCTCCTGCGTCATGCCGAGATCATAACGGAGCACCCGGATGAAGCGTCCCATATGTGCGCGCTCCAGACCGGCGACGCTGACGTCGAAGTCTTCCGGATCATTCGGATCAGCGGGGATTGCGATCATAGTCTCTTTGTTCCCGGCCATTGCTCCTCCTTACTGAAATCAATCTTGTTGCCGCGCCGCGCTCTACATAGATTGTGGTAAAAAGCTTGCCGTCAACCAGACCAATCGCCTTGTACCTGTCTTCGCCGTCGATAGGTCTGAAGGAAGGTAGAATCTCGACAAATGGATCATCAAAAATCCGCTGCCCGAACGACAGCGGCAGATGATGCTTTGCCCGGTTAATCGCATCCTTGCCTGGATCAAATTCGAATTCCATGCCGCAATATATGTGAAACACATAGTTATCACAAGCGATGCGCTGCGACAAGCCGTGACAGTTTCGGCCAGTTCTTTGCTCTTTCTCTCGTAAGGAAGAAGGATATGGAGCCTTGTCAGCTTGCTGGCCAGGCGGAGTTGGATGAGGGTGTTCCGCCGATGATGGGGCGCGCGAAATGTGCGGAGCGGTGCACCCTCATCCAGCTTCGGCTAAACTCGTTCCTCGTTAAGCCTGCGCGACCTTCTCCCTCGAGGGAGAAGGCAGATTCCTGCTTTCACCTGACAGTCGATTGGGTTAGGTCATTTATATGAGCTTCACACTGGACCGTTTCGATCTCGACGCTTTCGTCGCAGCCACGCTCACCGAAGACCTCGGGGCACCTTATGGGGAAGGGGGGCGCGATGTGACATCGGAAGCGGTCATTCCCCCCGATGCGATATTCTCCGGCGTGATGGACAGCCGCCATGATGCGGTGATCGCCGGCCTGCCGATTGCCGAGGCGTTTTTCCGCTATCTCGATCCCGATGTGGAGATCGAAATACTGGTCGGCGAAGGCGAGGCGGTTGCAGCAGGCACCGATATCATGCGGCTGAAGGGCAAGGGCGCGCGATGCTGACCGCGGAGCGCAGCGCGCTCAATACGGTGCAGCATTTGACCGGCATTGCCAGCATGACCAACGAATATGTCCGGAAGATCACAGGCACGGGCTGCACATTGCTCGACACGCGCAAGACGATACCGGGGCTACGCGTACTGGAGAAATATGCGACGCGGATGGGCGGGGCGCAGAATCACCGCATGGGCCTGTGGGACGCGGCGATGATCAAGGACAATCATGTCGCGGTCGCAGGGTCGGTTGGTGAAGCGGTGCGGCGCGCCAAGGAAGCGGGCGTCGAAAATATCATCTGCGAAGTCGACCGGGTCGACCAGATCGAGCCGGCGCTGGCGGCGGGAGCGACCCATTTGCTGCTCGACAATATGGAACCGGCGACCCTGCGCGGCGCGGTGACCTTGATCGGCGGACGTGTGGCGACCGAGGCGAGTGGCGGTGTGACGCTGGAGACTATTCGCGACAAGGCGGAGACGGGGGTGGATTATATTTCGGTGGGCAGGCTCACGCAGAGTGCGCCTGCGGCTGATATCGGGCTGGATTTTGAACAGGTATAGTAATCGTCATCCCGGCGAAGGCCGGGATCCAGGCCAATCGTCTGAGCTACGGAAAACTCCGGTTAGGCCCCAGCTTTCGCTGGGGCGACCATCGATTTTAATCCTGTTTTTGGCTATGGCCGCGACCCCCGCCCAAGCCCAATCCTACCAATGCAGCCCTCCATCCGGCCTCAGCGCCCCCGCCGAGCGCAAGCCGGCATCCGAACCGCGCCGTATCAAGCCGATCACCCGCTACACCTTGGCGCTCAGCTGGTCGCCGGAATATTGCAACAAGCGCAAGGACAGCCGCCGCGACAAGACGCAGTGCAGCGGAGAGGATGGCAGTTTTGGCTTCATTCTCCATGGCCTGTGGCCCGACGCCCGCGATCCCGCCTATCCGCAGTGGTGCGCGCCGACAAGGGCGCTGCCACCGGCTGTGGTGAAGCGCAATTTCTGCATGATGCCCTCGACCCGGATGATGGCGCATGAATGGGCGAAGCATGGCACCTGTATTACCAAGCGTCCGGAAACCTATTTCCGCGTCTCGCGGATCATGTTTGATGCGGTCCGCTTTCCCGACATGGACCGGCTGTCGCGCAAGCCGCTGACGGCAGGCCAGTTCCGCAACGCCTTTGCGGCGGCGAACGAGGGGCTTCGGCCCGATATGATACGGCTGAAAATCAACCAGCGCGGCTGGTTGCAGGAAGTGAAGCTCTGCCTCGGCAAGAGCTTCCGGCCGCAACGCTGTCCCGCCTATATGCGGCCGGCGAAAGACGATATGCCGCTCAAGATTTGGCGCGGGGGCTGATTTCCTTGTTCGCCCAGTCGGTCAGACTGGTCATGACTTTAGCCAGCTCCAGACCCTTGGCACTCAACTGATATCCGGCAGATTGATGCTCGATAATCCCCAACGCCTTCAGATCCCCGAGCCGGGCGTTGAGCGTTGTCGGGGACAGCATGTCGCAGGATTCTTGCAACGCGCGGAACGTAAATGGTCCGTTTCTCAGTTCCCACATGATCCGCAGAGTCCATCTTTTCCCAAGCGAATCCAGCAGGATCATGATGGGGCGATTGCTTTTCTTATTGCTCAATGTTGACACTCTCTTGACGCTACATAATTAGTAGCATATTGATGCTACAGAAAACATAGCAAGGAGTCGGGCCATGGGCAATATTCTTACCCCCGTCATGCCACCATATTCACCAGAGCTGACCGCCGTGATGCAACATTATCCGCGACAGGACGGCTATTTGCTGAAATTGTTTCGCGTGTTCGCAAACAGCGCGCGCTTTGCGAAAAAGGGCGTGCCCAATTTGCTTGATAAGGACAGTCCCTTACTTCTCCGCGAGCGTGAAATAGTCATTCTCCGGACGACCGCTAATAACGATTGCGAGTATGAATGGGGTGTCCATGTTGCGATCTTCGCAGGCGCAGCCGGATTTTCAGAAGCGCAGATTTCTGCCACTAAAACAGGAAAATGCGACGATCCGGCGTGGGATGACAAGGAAAAATCCCTGTTGGCATCGATTGATGATTTATGCCGCGCGGGAACCATAGCAGAGGAAAATCTTGCATCGTTTCAACGGTTTTGGTCCAAAGAAGAGCAGATGGAAATAATGGCGCTATGCGGAACTTACCATACCGTCAGTTTTGTCGCCAATGGCGCGAGGGTGGAGCTTGAAAATTTCGCGGCCCGTTTTCCCACTGCCTAAACGTCTAGCGTCCGTGTGCCGGGGTGATGCTTGTCGAGATGTTTGCGGATGATCTTCAAATTCTTGCTGTTCGAACGCCAGAAAAAGTCGAACACATCGCCGGCGAAAGGAATGGCACCGAGCGCCGTATCGATGCCGACATTGGCCGCCATGCGGGTCAGTTGCAGCTTGGACATGCCCAGATTGCGCGCTTCCCAGACAATATAGGCACCCATGAGGGCGGTGACGATGTCACCGACCACAGGGACCAGTCCGACGATGGAATCGACGCCGATCGGGCGATTGATGCCAGGGATCACGAAGGCGCGCTCCAGCACCTTCTCCATCGCCTCGACGCGGGTTCGGACCGCTTGCGGATCGCGGCTGACGTCGGGCAATTGCTCGGCGAGACGTTTTAACTGTTCTTCGGAAATGGCCATGCGACCTCCCTGTCATATACTAGTGATACAGTCAGGATATGGGTATGCCGACCAGCGGATTCAATGGATGCCAGCCGCGCGGGTTGACGGCAAAGCCACGCTGTCCCTGCCGGGCGATGGACCAGCGGATCGGAACCGCGATCGGAATGAAATTATAATGGTCGATCAGTATGATCTCGATCTCGGCATAGAGACGGGCTTTGATCTGCAAATTGGTTGCTGCATCCGCTTCGGCGATCCTCGAATCGGCGTCGTTCAGACAAACCGTCGTTTTCATGCAGGTGAATTGCTTTAAAAACCACTGGGCGCTGTCATAGGGGGCGATCTCGTCGAGCAGCTGGACATCGGCCCTCTGGTTCAGTGCGACTTTCCGTGCGTCCAGCCCCACGCGCCGGAGATCGGACTGGATACGCTTGAACAATATATCGGCGCCCGCGGCATCGGGTAGCGCGATGGCCAGCGGCATGACCGGCCCTTCGGATGCTTTCCACCGACTGACATGGTTTCTGGCAAAGACTATCCGGTCCTGCATGGTCATAGCGGCCCAGTCGGGATAAGCGTTGATGCCTTCGACATCGAGCGCCTCGGGGATGATCTTGAGCCGGCTCTGCCAGGCGCTGACGCCGGGAAAGGAAGTCAGCAGGGCCGGGCGATTGATCGCCATAGCCAATATTTCCCGGTTGCCGGGAACCGCCCAGAACCCATTGGCCCGAATGAATCGCAGTCCGAACAGACCGGCAACCGGATCGAGCCGCAGGTCGCCGCTGCTGATATCCGCCGCATCGACGAGCGGAAGATGATGATATTTGCCGTTCAGCACGACCTGCGCGCCACCCGCCCGGTAGCGGGCGATGGCGGTTGCGGCGGGTTCACTGCGCAGCGACACCCAGCGCTCGTCTTCTTCCTCCCCGTCCTTTTCTTCCTGCGATGGTTCTTCAAACTGTGTCAGTTTGATGCCATTGTCTTCGCTCAGCAGGCGCATTGGGCCAGCGCCATGCCCGGCCCGGAACAGTCCCATTTCCGGCTGGGCGAGCAGCTGGAGAAAATTGGGATGCGGCGCATCGAGCTTGATCTCGATCACCCGGCCTGTCATCGACACCACTTCGTCGACCACCGAAACATCATGTTGCAGGCGACTGTTGCGCAATTCGACAAAGCGTTCGCGCAGTAGGCGTGCAACCCGCTCGGCGGTGATCTCCCTGCCGTCGTCCCATCTGGCGTCGAACAGGCGGAAAATATAGCTCAGCCCGTCGTCGGAAACGATCCAGCGTGCAGCTAGCGCGGGTACCACCCGGCCCTCTTCATCAAGCCCGACCAGTCCCTTGGCAATCGAAGCGCGCATCGTTGCGGAGGCAAAATTCAGTCGCGTCCCGATCGGATTGATCCGCGTTTCGCCATCTTCGACCACGGTGACTCTCACCTGATCCTCATCTCCGGCAAAGCCGCAGGCGCCGAGCATCGTTACGGCGAAAGCCGCAAAAATGCTGTTACGCCGGAATGTCGAACGGAAATTCATCATGGCCTTATACGCAAAGTGCGGCTGGGATGCACATTGGAAAAATTATCTTTCCATCCCGCAATCCGCTCCGCCACGAGGCTGCGGGTGACATAGAAATAGAGCGGCAATACAGGCATGTCGGTAATCAGGATCGCTTCGGCCTGTTGCGTCAATGTCCGGCGTCGGGCCGGGTCCGGTTCGGCGACAGCAAGCGCGAGCAGCCGGTCATAATCGGGATTGTCGTAGCCTGAATAATTGCCCGCGCCATTGGCCTGCTGGTGAACCTGCAGGAAATTTTCCGGTGTCGGAAGGTCAGCAATCCAGCCGGAGCGGGCGAGCGAGAATTCATGGCGGCGCAGCGCGGCGAAATGGAGGGCGGCCTCGCTGTTGAACAGGCTGGCTTCGACGCCAAGCGGCTGCCACATGGCGGCCAGTGCGACGGCAACCCGGCGATGTTCGGCGGAGCTGTTGAAGCGGATTTCGAAGCGCAGCGGATGGCCCGCGTCAAATCCCGCCGCCTCGAGCAATGCACGCGCTTCCCGCAATCTCTTCTCCCGCGGCCAGTCTGCCCATTCGGGCCTAGCCGCTTGCGCGCCGACCAGTCCTGGTGGCAGCAATCCCCATGCGGGAATATTTCCGATGCCGATGACCTCCTCGGCAATCCACTCCCGCTCCACCGCCATGGACAGCGCGGTTCGCACCCTGCGGTCGTCAAAGGGCGGCGCGCGAGTGTTGAAAGCGAAATAATAGCTGCCCAGATAGGGCACGCTGTGGGCGGCGGCGGGATGATGTTCTTTCAGCCATTGATGGCGGCTTGCGGGGTAATCCGCCGCAATATCCGCGCCGCCGGAGAGGAACAGGCGCATCGCGGACAGGCTGTCATCCATCGGCTTCCAGATGATTGTCGCTGTGGGTGCCGCTTCGTCATGCCAGGCAGGATTGCGCTCCAGCCGGGCATGGTCATTCAGCTTCCATTCGGACAGTTGATAAGGTCCACTGGCGACCATCGGACGGTCCGCTGTCCACTGGTCGCCGGCTTCCTTGATCCGGTGGAGCGGCAGCGCCGCCATGGCCGGATGGGCCAACAGCGCCGGCAGCGCCGGATCGGGAGCGGCGAGCGATACGATCACCAGATTGCTGTCCGGCGCCTCGATAGCGAGTATATTGCCAAACAGGGCCTGGGCAGGCGCCGCCGTTTCCGGCGCACGCAGGCGGCGCAGCAGGGCAGGGAAGAGCGAGGCATCAAAGGCAGTGCCATCGGAAAAGCGCAAATTGTCCCGCAGGGTGAAGGCCCAGGTCAGACCATCGGCGGCAATTTGCCAGCTTTCTGCCAATCCCGGCTCCGCCGCACCGTCGGCAACCAGACGGGTCAGACCCTCGAACTGGTCCGCAGCAACCCGGAGCGAGGACAAGTCGGATATTTTTGCGGGTCGAGGCCCTTGATCTCCGAATCGGACAGGCGGACGATCTGCGCCGGTCCCGGCGTGGTATCTGCCACCGGTCTGCTATCGCAGGATATCAGCAACAGGCAGGTGCAGAGAAGAGCGATATAGCGCATGTTACCCGTCTAGATGTTTTGCCGGCTCGACAAAGCGGAACTCTTGTGCTTGTTCAATGCGCTTAGGAGAAATGCTGCATGACCGGCTTACATTATGATATTTCCACCATCGGCGATGTGGGGCCTGCTATTTCGGGGCTGTTGCCCGAAATTGCGGCGCGCGCTGAGGAAACCGAAAAGGCGCGGCGCCTGCCAGCCGATCTCGCGGCAAAGCTGGCTGGAGCAGGGGCCTTCAATCTGTCCAAGCCGGCTACGCTGGGCGGGCTGGAGCTGGAGCCGCTCGACTTCATGAAAATCGTTGCCACGGTTGCCGAAGCAGATGCCAGCGCCGGCTGGTGCGTGATGATCGCGGTGACCTCGACGCTTGGCGCGGCCTATATGGGCGAGCCGGTGGCGCAGGAAATATTCGGGGCTGATGATGTCATCACCGGCGGTGTTTTCGCGCCGATGGGCAGGGCCGAGGACATGGGCGACCATTATCTGCTTAGCGGCCAGTGGCAATGGGGTTCCGGCTCCGCCAATTGCTCCTGGCTGGGCGGCGGGGCGATGATCTTCAAGGATGGCGAGCTGCAGAAATTCGACAATGGTGCCCCCTATCACCGGATGCTGTTCTTTCCGGCCAGTGATGTCTCCTTCATCGACAGCTGGCATGTCGCCGGATTGAAAGGCACGGGGTCGGGCGATTTCTCGGTAGAGAAGGTGCAGGTACCAAAGGATCGCAGCGTGTCTTTCGTGGGCGACCAGCCTCGCAATCCCGGTGCCCTGTACAAGTTTCCGCTTTTCGGCCTGCTGGCGCTCGGGGTGTCTTCGGTCGCTCTCGGCAATGCCCGGGCCGCGCTGGAAGAAATCCGCACTATTGCGATCAATAAGAAAACGCCCGGTGGCGGGCGTTCGATGGCGCAGCGGGCCACCGTTCAGGTCGAACTGGCGCGGGCGACGGCGCTGCTGTCCGGTGCTTTCGGCTTTCTGGAAAATGCCATTGCCGAATGCTGGGCCGAAGCGCGGGGCAGCGATGAAATTTCCGTGAAGGGCCGGGCCAATTTGCGCCTTGCCTGTGCCCATGCCACGGAAATATCCGCAGAAGTCTGCAAGACCGCCTATACGCTCGGCGGCGGATCTGCGGTCTATTCGGACAACAGTCTGCAACGCCGCTTCCGCGATGCCCATGTCGCGACCCAGCATATAGCGACGGCTCCTGCCGTATTCGAACTCGCGGGCCGGATATTGCTGGATCAGCCCGCTGACATGGCAATGTTATAGGGATGGGGCAAAAGCCGGATATCTGCACCGTGCGACCGGCAAGGCCAATCGATTGTCAAAAACTGGTGCGGACGGCGGGACTCGAACCCGCACACCCATTTCGGATAGCAGATTTTAAGTCTGCTGCGTCTACCATTTCGCCACGTCCGCACCGGTAGGTCCGGCTCTTGCCGGAGCCTAGCGACAAGCATTATTGCGCGCGCGCGGTCAAGTGCGCAGACACAATATCTCGCATTATTTTTGGAAATCAGTTTTCGTTCAGCCGCTCGCGGATTTCCTTGCCGGGCTTGAAATAGGGCACTCTTTTGGCCGGAACTTCCACCGACTCTCCGGTGCGCGGGTTGCGACCGGTGCGCGGTTTGCGCTGACGGGTCGAAAAAGCGCCAAATCCGCGCAGTTCCACGCGCCCGCCTTCAGCCAGCTTCTGGCTGATCTGGTTGAAAAACAGGTCGACGATCTTTTCGATCTCATCCGGTTTCAGTTCCGGATTTTCTTCAGCCAGTTTTTCCAATAGTTCAGAACGTATCATCGGTGCGCCTTTCCGATTCCCGGTCGATCCAGTGAACTTCCTCGAAGGAAACTTTCGGAATCGGGCGGTCTGTCAGTTTCGAGACTCTTATTGATGCCAGAAATTATGTCTATTTTCAATGGTCTTGCCAACCTTGTCAGAAAATCGGTGTGAAATGGGACAGGGAAAAGAAAAAGCCCGCCCCGATCAGGGGGCGGGCCTTTCCGTAATAGCTATGCTGTGTTTGAAGAACTATTCTTCTTTCTTCTTCAGCGCGGCACCGAGGATGTCGCCGAGGCTTGCACCGGAATCGGTCGAACCGAACTGTTCCACAGCCTGCTTCTCTTCTGCCAGCTGATGGGCCTTGATCGAGAAGTTCGGCTTCTTCGAACGGTCGAAACCGGTGATCATGGCGTCGAGCTTCTGGCCTACCTGGAAACGGTCCGGACGCTGTTCGTCGCGGTCGCGGCCCAGATCGTTGCGCTTGATGAAGCCGGTTGCGCCATCGTCGCCCATCTGGACTTCGAGACCGCCGTCGCGGACTTCCAATACGGTGACGGTTGCCACAGCGCCTTTCTTGAGGCCGCCGGTGTCCGCGCCGCCCATGGCAGGTGCACCTTTTTCAAGCTGCTTCATGCCCAGCGAGATACGTTCCTTGTCGACATCGATGTCGAGAACGATTGCTTTGACCTGCTCACCCTTGTGGTGGAGGTTGAGCGCGTCTTCACCGGAAATGCCCCAAGCGATGTCGGACATGTGAACCATGCCGTCAACGTCGCCTTCGAGACCGATGAACAGACCGAATTCGGTCGCATTCTTGACTTCGCCTTCAACGGTGCTGCCAACCGGGTGCGTATCCGCAAAGTCGGTCCACGGGTTGGACTGAGCCTGTTTGAGGCCAAGCGAAATGCGACGCTTTTCGGTGTCGACTTCGAGAACGATAACTTCCACTTCCTGCGAGGTGGAAACGATCTTGCCCGGGTGGACGTTCTTCTTGGTCCAGCTCATTTCGGAAACATGGACAAGGCCTTCGATGCCTGGTTCCAGCTCCACGAACGCGCCATATTCGGTGATGTTGGTAACCGAACCGGTAAGCTTGGTGCCGACAGCATATTTCTCGGTTGCGCTATCCCATGGATCGCTTTCGAGCTGTTTCATGCCAAGCGAGATACGCTGGGTGTCCTTGTTGATCTTGATGATCTGGACTTTCAGCGTGTCGCCGATGTTGATCATCTCGTTCGGGTGGTTGACCCGCTTGTAGGATAGATCGGTAACATGGAGCAGACCGTCGATACCGCCGAGGTCAACGAACGCACCATAATCGGTGATATTCTTGACGACGCCTTCGGTAACCTGACCTTCAGCCAGCGACTCGATGAGACCGCTGCGCTGTTCGGCGCGGGTTTCTTCGAGAATGGCACGACGCGAAACAACGATATTGCCGCGCTTGCGATCCATCTTGAGGATCTGGAAAGGCTGGGCGATGTCCATAAGCGGAGTAACGTCGCGCACGGGGCGGACGTCGACCTGGCTGCCGGGCAGGAAGGCTACGGCGCCGTCGAGGTCAACCGTGAAGCCGCCTTTGACGCGACCGAAGATAATGCCTTCGACGCGATTGCCTTCGTCATATTCTTTTTCCAGCTTGTCCCAGCTTGCTTCGCGGCGGGCGCGATCGCGGGAAAGCATGGCTTCGCCGTTCACATTCTCGATGCGGTCGACATAGACTTCGACTTCGTCACCAATGGAAATGTCGGCTTTCTGACCAGGAGCGGCGAATTCGCGCAGCGCTACACGGCCTTCTGATTTCAATCCTACATCGATGACAGCCATGTCGTTTTCGATGCCGGTTACGGTGCCTTTGACGACGCGGCCTTCAAAGCCCTGATCTTCGCCACCGAGTGATTCGTTTAACATTGCCGCGAAATCGTCGCGGGTTGGGAATGCCGTTGAGGCCATATGGTTTATTCCTTGATAGTCAATTTTTCTGGCCAGGCGGTTGGTTCCGCCGGTCTTGGACCAAAATTGCCGCGGCCACCTCATGCGACCGCTGCATCCATCAGAAAACTGCCGATACTGGCTTATACGTGGGCAAGTGCAAATACCAAAAGCTGCGCCAAAGTCGTGCCGGTTCTTGTCCAGCCCGTCTTGCGCATCAACTGTCTGCTAGGCCGGTTCTTCTTTATCCCGGCCGCTTGTCCTCGCATTCACCAAGGCAATTGCCTGTTGAACGGCGGCGTCTATAGTCAAATTGGTGGTATCAAGCAAGTCTGCATCTTCCGCAGGCTTGAGCGGCGCTGTTGTGCGATTCTTGTCCCGATCGTCGCGCTTTAGAATGTCGGCCAGGATATCATCGAAATTGGCTGGCTCGCCGCGCCGCTTCATTTCCTCGAAACGCCTCACGGCGCGCGCTTCCGAAGAGGCGGTCACAAACAATTTTACGTCGGCATCGGGCGCGATGACCGTGCCGATATCGCGTCCATCCAGTACCGCCCCGGCAGGCTGATAGGCAAAATCCCGTTGCCGTTTGTCCAGCGCGCGCCGGACCTCCGGATGAATCGACACCCGGCTGGCCAGTCCACCCACCGTTTCGCTGCGCAATCCCGGATTGTCGAGCAAGGCACCGTCAACTGGCAAGCGGCCAGCGCGTCTCCGGGATTATCGGCGTTCCCGCCCTGTTCGCGGAGCGTCCAGCCGACCGCGCGATAAAGCAGGCCGGTGTCGAGAAAGGGCAGGGCGAAATGTTTCGCCAGCCGTTTTGAAATCGTGCCTTTCCCCGAGGCGGTGGGGCCATCGACAGCGATGATCATGAGCCTGAACCCGCACGGTTCCGGTACGCCTTCCAGAGACCGCCCACGGCAATGGAAATCCAGACCATTTCCAACAGAAATGATGCCAGATTGAAATATACCATGAGAGAGACGGTGAGCAAAAGGGCACCCAGCAGGTTGGTGCCGTTATAGATAAACGGGTTCACCGCGTCCGCATAGACATTATAACCATAGGCAAAAACGACAAGAATGCTGCCCGTAATTCCGATGACATTGGCGGTAAATCCGTCGATCATCAGGAGGCAAGCGTCATCATGAGGTCTTGAAATCCCGGGAAGCTGGTTTGCACAGGCGTAACATCGTCAATCGTCAATCCGGATTTGTCACCATAGCCGCGACGGCGAAGCTCATGGCGATACGGTGATCCAGTGCGGTTTCGATCGCCTGCCTGGCTTTCCCTCCGGATAACGGCTTGCCGCCGCTGCCGTCGATCAGCAGGCCATCATCCTTCTCCGTCAATTTTACGCCCAGCGCCTCAAGTCCCTTTGCCATTTGCGACAGGCGGTCGGACTCCTTGACCCGCAATTCGTGCAGGCCGCGGGTGGTGGTTTCGCCGCTGGCCAAGGCGGCAGCGACGAACAATATCGGGAACTCGTCGATCATGCTGGGGGCTATATCGGCCGGCACATCGATGCCCGAGAGAGAGCTGTGTTTTGCATGAATATCTGCGACCGGCTCACCGCCAACGGTGCGCTTTTTGAGGAAGCGTATATCGCCGCCCATTTGCTGTAATATGCCAAACAGACCAGCGCGCGTCGGGTTGATGCCGACATTTTCAATAATGATATCAGAGCCGGGGACGATCAGGGCCGCAACCACCATGAAGGCGGCAGATGAGGGGTCTCCCGGCACCTTGATCTTCTGTGGCTGCAGTTCCGCCTCGCCGGTGAGCGAAATGATCCGGCACCCGTCGGCGTCTGTCTCCACGCTGATGTCCGCGCCGAATCCCTTGAGCATTGTCTCGCTATGATCTCGGGTGAGTACAGGCTCGATGATCCGGGTGATGCCCGGCGTATTGAGGCCGGCCAGCAGAATCGCCGACTTGACCTGTGCAGAGGCGACCGGCAGGCGATATTCAATCGGAATGGCCGGGCAAAGACCGCGCACCGTCAACGGCAGGCAGGATTTGTGATCGGAAGTCTCGCGGGCCTGGATGTCCGCGCCCATCTCGGAGAGCGGATCGATCACTCGACCCATCGGCCGTTTCGAGAGGCTGGCATCACCGACAAAGGTCGCGGAAATTCCGTGGGAAGCGATCAGTCCCATCAGCAGACGGGTCGAGGTGCCGCTATTGCCCATGTCGAGCGCATTGCCGGGCTGCATCAATCCGCCGACACCGACGCCATATACCGTCCAGATGTCGTCCTTTTTCTCGATTCTGGCACCCATGGCTCGCAAGGCTGCTGCGGTGGCGAGAACATCCTCTCCTTCCAGCAGACCAGAGATCCGGCTTTTGCCGACGGCGAGCGCCGATAATATCAGCGCGCGATGTGATATGGATTTGTCACCGGGGACGGAAATCTTGCCGCTGAGCGGGCCAGACGGTTTGAACGTAACTGGCTGTGGAGTGTTGCTGGTCATGTCAGAGCTTTGTTAGCGGAACGCACGAATGATTCGTGCAGGAATATCAAACGGCTTTTGACAGCGCTGCAAAGCTATGGCAAGGCGCGCCGGATTTCGCGGCTGATTTAGGCAATACTTGACTCGGCGCATAGCAGACTTACCTATCAACGAATTGATTTAGACAGGATTTGGACACCAGCCATGGTTAAACCGGAATGGGGCACAAAACGCACATGCCCGAAATGTGGAACGCGCTTTTACGATCTGGGCAAGGAAGACCCGGCAACCTGTGTTGAATGCGGGGAAAGCTTCGTGCCGGAAGCGGTTCTGAAATCCAAGCAGCCTATGCCTTTCGAAGCGCCAAAGAAGGCCGTGAAGAAGGAAGAGGACGCGGTGGACGATGATGATTTGGACATCAACATCGACGATGACGAGCCATCCCCGGACAATGAAGTTGACCTTGGTGGTGACGACGATTTGGGCGTCAGCAAAGGCAAAGGTGACGACGAACCCGACGAAACCTAATTTTTGATTTGCATATTGGAGAGTGTCTGGATTAAAGGCGCTCTTCACATGGGGCCTTAGCTCAGCTGGGAGAGCGCTTCGCTGGCAGCGAAGAGGTCAGCGGTTCGATCCCGCTAGGCTCCACCATTTTCCTATATCTCCCATAACTGATCGTTTTTCTATACTGCAGGCGGAGAATTCCTGTGGTAACCCGGCGATACATGCAGGGCGCAGTGCGAGTGGTTTTAGCGACCGTGCGCTTCCATATGTTCGTCTCCCGGAGAATCGAACAGCGGCTCTCCCAGAATGAAACCGATGATATTCGGACTTCCGGTCTGGGTGAGAAGCGCTTTGCCCACGATCAGAAGGGGAACCGCGATCAACGCGCCCGCCAGACCCCAAATCCAGGTGAAATAGCTGATCGCCAGCAGGATCACGACCGGGTTCATGGAAAAGCGCCGGCCCAATATCGATGGCGTGACGAGATTGGCTTCGACAGCCTGCAGGCCGATATAGGCCAGAGTCGGGACTAGACCACCGCCCAGATCGCCGGTCGAGGCCGCGCCGAAACCGAAGAGCAGCACGGCCATCAGCATCGGCCCCAGATACGGGATGAAGTTCAATATGGCGGCCAGGCCACCCCACATCAGCGGTGATTCGATATCGAGCGCCCATGCGCCGAATGCGACGATCACGCCGACCGCGATATTGATCGAGGTTACGGCCCCGATATAGTGGGAAAGATCTCCGGTGATGCTGCGCCCCGCCCGCGCCGCTTTCAGACTGGACGCGAGGGTCGAGCGTTTCGATAATATGATCCGCTTCAGCCGCAGGCGGGATTCCAGCATGAAATAGACGAGCAACAGGACCAGCAGCAGTTCGAGGAGCACGGCGGGTGTTGCATAAGCGGCTTCTTCCATGACGGTCGGGCTCGCCAGGACCACTTCCCGGCCTCTGGTTTCGCCGATGGTGGACGAAAATTCCGTGCCCATTTGCGATACCGAAGCGGTGAACTGGCGGATATCGACCAGTCGCTCCTGCAATATATTGGTGATGTCGGGAAATCGCTCCGCCAGCTCGAGGGCCGGCTGCAGGATGAGCAGGAATGCGAAGGCAAGGAAGAACAAGAAGGTGAGGACGGACAAAAAGGCGGAAATCGGATTGGGTAGCCCCAGCTTTGTAAGTCCGCTGGTCAAGGGCAACAGCATCAGCATGATGACCATCGCGGCGAACAGGGGCCTGAAGAATACAGCGCCCGCTGACAATACGAAGGGCAACGCCAGAAACAGGCCCAGCGACAACAGAAAATGGTTGTCGACAATTGCCTTTTTGTCGGTGTCATATGGCCCGGCTGCTGTTCAGTCGAAGGCGTTGCACTGGCCTCCCGGCTGCTATGGTTCGTGTCATCCTCCAATATGCGCCGCGCCTTTCTGTGCAAATTTGTCTGCGCCCTTGGCGCATTTCGAGGCTACGACCGGATAGTCGATCTTCAGCGCCACTTCGGACCGCAGCGCCTGGGCTTCGGTTCTTTCGCATTCGCGCAGCGTTGCAAAGACGCGTTCGTCCCGGGCCATTTCCCGGCACATGCTCATGTCGTCCGAACATCCCATCAGGACGATAGCGTAGGCAAGGCTGCTGATCATAACTGGCTCCATCGACTTTCAATTGCTCTTGGATTGAAAACGCGGACATCAGCAAAAGGTTGCGCGGGAGCGGATCCATCATCTGTTTGGCAGAGAGGGGAGCCCGGCTTCGTTCCAATGAATATAGCAGGGAGATGCGCCCTTCACAGCCGTTGCCAATGGGGGGCATCGCTGTTAAACGCGCCCTCGCGCAGCGCCGGCTTCGCTGGAGCGGTTGCTTGCCGGCAAGACCCGCTCCCAAACCGGAATGAATGGATGCGCGGAGCAGGCAAAGGCGCAACCCGGACGGCAATCGCAGCCATTGCCGATTTTAGAAAGTTTCCGAACACCCGATGCCCAAAGTCCCGACCCATTATGACGCGATAATCCTTGGTGCCGGCGGTGCCGGTCTGATGTGTGCGGCGGACGCCGGACAGCGCGGTCGCAAGATATTGCTGATCGACCATGCCGACGAGCCGGGGAAGAAAATCCTGATCTCGGGCGGCGGACGCTGCAATTTCACCAATATTGGCACCGCACCCGACCGCTATCTGTCGCAAAACCGGCATTTCGCGAAATCCGCTTTGAGCCGCTATTCTGCCGCTGATTTTATTGCCTTGGTCGATCGCTATGGCATCGACTGGCACGAGAAGACATTGGGACAGCTGTTCTGTGACGGTTCGGCAAGGCAGATCGTCGATATGTTGCTCGCCGAATGCCCGAATGACATGGTTAGCCTTACTCTCGGGAAGTCCATTACCGGTGTCAGCCATGCCGATGGCCGCTATCGCGTCGAATATGGCGGAGAAACGGCTTTCGCGCCTTCGCTGGTTGTCGCGACCGGTGGTCCCTCGATCCCGAAGATGGGCGCGACGGGTTTTGCTTATGATCTGGCGCGGCAATTTGGCCTGAAAATTGTCGAGCCGCGACCGGCGCTGGTACCGCTGACTCTCGGCGGGGAAGAAACATTGTTCCGCGAGCTTTCCGGCGTGTCCACTCCGGTGATTGCACGATGTGGAAAAACCGCGTTCCGCGAGGCCGCCCTGTTCACCCATAAAGGTCTGTCCGGCCCCGCCATTCTGCAGATTTCCTCCTATTGGCAGCATGGCGAATCGGTCGACATTGATTTTCTGCCCGATTTGGCGGGCGACTGGCTCAGCCAGGCGAAGAAAACACTACCCCGGCTCTCGCTGAAAAAGGCGATCAACGCCCATCTGCCGGCACGGTTAACAGAGACGCTCGTCGAGCGGATCGCGCTGGAAGGGGAACTGGGCAATCTGACCGACAAAAGCTGGACGAGGCGGCGCGCCGCCTTTCCCACTGGCGCTTCATGCCCAACGGAACCGAAGGTTTTGCCAAGGCCGAAGTCACGGCCGGCGGGATCAGCACGGCTGAACTTTCGTCCAAAAATATGGAAGCTAGGCAAGTACCGGGTTTTTATGCTATTGGCGAAGCCGTTGATGTCACCGGCTGGCTCGGTGGCTATAATTTTCAGTGGGCTTGGGCGAGTGGCCATGCTGCCGGCAAGGCAATATGATCCCCAGCGCAGACCCTTTAATTACAACATAATCTTCATAAACCGCAGGCGACTGGCATTTCCGCGCGGCTTTCACTTTTGCCACGGAATACAGATATTATGCCTTTCTCGAAATTATCCCCGCTTCTCGCAGAGGCGCTTGCAGCGCACGAATATGTCAAGCCGACGCCGGTGCAGGCCGCTGTGCTTGAACCGGAAGCGGATGGCCGCGACCTGATCGTCTCCGCCCAGACCGGCTCCGGCAAGACCGTAGCTTTTGGCCTGGCGATGGCACCGCAATTGCTCGACGATAACGGGCGTTTCCCGTTTCTGGTAGAGCCGCTGGCGCTGGTCATTGCGCCAACCCGCGAACTCGCCTTGCAGGTGAGCCGCGAACTGACCTGGCTCTACCAGCCGGCAGGCGCGCAAATCGCGACTTGCGTCGGCGGTATGGATGCTTCGAAAGAGCGCCGGACCCTGCGTCGCGGCGCCCACGTCATTGTCGGCACACCGGGCCGGTTGCGCGACCATCTCGAACGCGGTGCGCTCGACCTGAAAAATCTTCGCGCCGCCGTGCTCGACGAAGCGGATGAAATGCTCGACATGGGCTTCCGCGAAGATCTCGAAGAAATTCTCGATGCGACCGGCGAACAGCGCCGGACACTGCTGTTTTCGGCAACCATACCAAAGCCGATCATCAATCTTGCCAAACGCTATCAGAACGACGCGCTGCGCATTTCCACTGTCGGCGAAGATCGCGGTCACGGTGATATTGCCTATCAGGCGATTACCGTTGCTCCGGCTGACACCGAAAATGCCGTGGTCAATCTGCTGCGTTTCCATGAGGCGGAATCGGCGATGCTGTTCTGCGCGACGCGCGAGGCGGTGCGTCGTCTGCACGCCAGTCTTGTCGATCGCGGTTTCAGTGCCGTGGCCTTGTCCGGCGAGCATACGCAGAGCGAACGAAATCAGGCGATGCAGGCTTTGCGCAGCAAGCGCGCCCGCGTCTGTGTGGCAACCGATGTCGCCGCGCGTGGCCTCGATCTCCCGACATTGAGCCTCGTTGTGCATGTCGACATGCCACGCGATGCCGAGACATTGCAGCATCGGTCCGGTCGTACCGGGCGTGCCGGCAAAAGGGTACGGCGGTCATCATCGTGCCTTACCAGCGGCGCAAGCGGGTGGAATCCATGCTGCGCGGCGCGAAAATCAACGCCGAGTGGAAAGATGCACCGACCCGTGCCGATATTCGCAAGAATGACGCCGAGCGGCTGATCGAGACCCTGTTGCAGCCCGTCGAGATTGACGAGGATGACCGGGAACTGGCGAAGCGCCTGATGGCGGAGAAGTCGCCGGAAGAAATCGCGGCGATGCTGGTACAGTCGCACCACGCGAAAATGCCGGCACCAGAGCAGATGCTCGATCGTGGTGCCCAGTCGCAACCCGCTCCTGGCGGTCCGCGTCCGGGATTTGAAGATACGGTCTGGTTCAAGATGAACGTCGGCCACAACCAGCGCGCGGACGCTCGCTGGCTGTTGCCGGTCCTGTGTCGCCGTGGTCATATCACCAAGAATGAAATCGGCGCGATCCGGATCAATGGTGATGATACATTGTTCGAAATCCCGCGCCGCGTCGTCGACAAGTTTACTGCCGCGATTGCCGAGAAAAGAGAATCCGGCGGGGATGATACCGACGATATCGTGATCACCCAGTTTGAAGGCAAACCACGTGATGAAGCCAAGCGCAACCGCAAGGGCGGGCGCGGTGACAATGCCGGAGGCAAGCGCGACTATAGCAACGCCAGCAAGAAATTTGGCGGCAAGAAATTCGGCAAGAATAAATTTGGTGACAAGAAATTCGGTGACAAGCCGAGCGGCGGCGGCAAGCCTTACCAGAAGCGCAAGCCGGACGGCGATGGCGGCTCTGAAGGCGGTGGTCCCAAGCGTGAATTTGGTGGCGGCTTCAAGAAGAAATCCGATTTCAAGGGCGATCGCAAATCCGGTCCTGGCGGCGGCAAAAAGCCGCATCGCGGGAAACGGCCGTTTGAAGGCGGAAAACCGGGCGGTCCCAAAGCCGACTGACCTGTTTCGTGACCGGTGCCCTTCAGATTCTGGTCGATGCGGATGCCTGCCCGATAAAGGATGAAATTTACCGGGTGGCGGACCGCCATGATGTGGCTGTGGTGATCGTCAGCAATAGCCCCTTCCGGGTGCCCAAGCACCCTCTGGTCAGCCGCGTGGTGGTCAGCGATGCCTTCGATGCGGCAGATGACTATATCGCCGAGCGCGCCGGCGCTCGTACGGTGGTCGTGACATCCGACATCCTGCTGGCCGACCGTTGTGTAAAGTCCGGAGCGGCGGTTGTCGCATCCAACGGCAAGCCGTTTACTGCCGATTCTATCGGAGCTGCTGTTGCAACGCGGGCGATCATGGCCGATCTGCGCGCCGGCATGGGCACCGAGAATATCGGTGGACCGCCACCGTTCAGCAAGGCGGATCGTTCCCGCTTCCTGTCGTCGCTCGATGAAATACTGGTGCGCCTGAAGCGGCTCGGCTAGTCGATCGTAACCTGGAAGGTCAACGCAAAGCTGCTGGCCGGCGCCAGTGACGCGGCGGTCGCCGTGATGGTCGATCCGGCAAGGGATGCGCCATAAGGGTCGCTTTCGTCGCCACCGGTCGCATTGTCATCCTCCACCGTTGTCGCGGATCCGCAGTTGCTTCCACTTCGCATCGATCCCGGATTGTAGGTGAAAGGACCGGAAAGGCTGTCGGTTGCGACAATAGAGTCCGCCGTCGCCGCGCCGCTGTTGCTGATCAGGATGCAATATTGCACGATGGCATCCGGGATGCGTTTCGGATTATCCGAGCCGTTTACCGGATCGCTGATGATCGAACTTATCTTGGTGACGCTGAGCGTCGTTGTTGGCCGGCAGAAAGTGATGTCGTGGATCGACATCGCCTGATTGCCCGACGAGGTTGGAGTGGTCGGCAGATGGTTGCCGTAGACGACGGTTACCGAATCGACCGGCGAGGTGAAAGTGACAACGACATTGCCGAATGGATCGGTTGCGCCTGACGCGCCGTCACCAATCACGCTATTGCCGCTGACATAATTGGCCGTGTTGTTCGACAAGGTCGGCAGCACGGTCGCGCCATTGTAGGTGCCGGTCACGGTGACCTTGTCAGTGAACTGGTTGGCCGCATAATCGATGTCGAAAATCTTGAACTGAAGGCCGGGAACGGCGGCTGGCAGCGTGAATGTGGTGGCGGAGCTGTGCGTTTCATTTCCGTTGTTCATGTAGAAATACAGCGCCCGGGTGCCGGAGGCACCGCCGCCGGTATTGCTGGTGGTTATTTCCGGGGTGCCATTGGTGAAGCCGTTCGGCGGCCGGGTGACGTCGAACAGGACATTGCCCAGACCAGCGACATTATAGGATTGGCTTAGTGACCCCGAAGGCGACCAGGACGTCGGAGACGCCCAGCTGAACTGGATCTGATTGCCAATGGAGCAGACGGATGTCAGCGGCGGTACATAGCCCGGCAAGCGACCGCCGGCGGTAAAGCTGACGCTGGCATAATCATCCTCGCTGGTTACCCCGTTATTCGGCGTCGAATCTGGATCATAAGCCGAAGACGAGCGGATTTGCGCGTTGTTGGTGATGGTCCCAGACGAGGCGGTTATGGTAACGCTCAATTCGATCGTGAATGTCTGTCCGGGCGCGATGGCGGTCCCCAGAGTCCAGATGCTGCCGCTATAGGTGCCGGTGCCCGACGTGCCGGTGAGCGAGACTCCCGAAGGCAGAATGTCGGTAACCGTTACTCCCGTTGCCGTCAGTTCTGACGTCGCCGCATTGGTCACGGACAATGTATATTTGCCTGTGTTGGTCGATGTCGCACCGAAACTCTTGGTCAGGGACAGATCGGCGGATGGCGCCGCTTGAGTGATATATAGATCGGCCCGGCGAAAGGATCCCGTATCGACGCCTTGCTGGTCGCAAATCTTCAATGTCCACGTACCAAAAGCATTTTCGCCGTCAAAAGCAGCAAGGCTGTCCTGAGCCGTTCTCCTGCTGGCATATACGGGTGTCAGGGAATCGTTGGACGTATGGGATGTGATGGAACCGTCATTGCCTTCATCGTCAAACCTGACATTGAGATTATTCGCGCTGCCACCGACATAGTCCATCAGCGTGACGACAGTGCCGCCGGGCGAGGTCAAGCTGATTTCCAGATCGCGCCGGTAGGTGTGATCCAGCAGAACGCCGATATCGACATCCCCGATGCTATAGCTCGTACCGACCGTAAAATAGCGGTTCACTGTGGCAGGACAGGCGTTGTCCGGGATTGCGATCGTGCTGGTGTTTGAATAAGTCGTAACCGTCTGCGCGTCGGCCTTGGCAACCGGGAACAGAGCCGTGGCGCACAGGCAAAATAATCCCCACACCAATGTGTGGATGATCAATCGGCTCTGGCCCCCGAAAGATTTCCCCAAAACATGGGCTTCCCCTATCGGGATAGGGCTAATTATTGGTTAACCACGGGGCATGGGCGCTTCGATTTTACAAGCATTTCGGGACGGTTACGTCGCTGACAGGTGCAACAGCGCCGTTGGCTAGCCCGGATTCCAGTCGCCGCGGCCGGCCATCCACAGGCTGATCGCAGCCAGCGCGGCGGTATCGGCGCGCAATATGCGCGGGCCGAGCGATACCGGCACCGACTTGGGCAGGGCACGGATCATCTCGTTCTCCGCGTCGGTAAAGCCGCCTTCGGGACCGATCAGGATTGCCGCAGGGCCTTCATGGGCAACCAGTGCCTTGCGGAAGCTACCTTCTCCCGATTCATGGATGCGTTCGTCGGCGAAAAAGATGGCGGTCGGCGGGCCATTGTTCGAGCATATCGGTCAATTTTATCAGCGGATCGAGCGCGGGCAGGGCGGTGCGCTCGCATTGTTCGGCTGCCTCGATCATATGGGTGCGGAGCTTCTCCGGCTTGATATTGTGGCTCTGAGTGCGTTCGGTCTGCACCGGGATCATCTTTGCCACACCCAGTTCAGTGGCCTTTTCCGCAATCCAGCTGAACCGGTCCTTCTTAATCGGCGCGCTGCACAGCCAGAGGTCGGGAACGGCTTCCCGTTCACGCGTTTTGCCGTTCACCAGCAGGATGAGATCGCGCTTGCCCAGCACCGAAACATGGGCGAGATATTCGCCGCTCCGATCGTCGAACAGCTTCACCGGGTCACCCTGTTTGATCCGCATGACCTTGAGCAGATAATGGGCATGGCTGCCGTCGAGCCGGATTTCCGCGCCTTCGGAAAGTGCGAGATCGACATAGAGGCGCGGGGCGCTGTGCGGGGGATAGGCGGGCGTGGCGGGCATGGGATGGTGTTTAGCGCGGGCTTTCATTCTCGTCATGCTGAATTTATTTCAGCATCTCTTGCGGAAGACAGTTCTTGTGCGGGGGAGGTCCTGAAACAAGTTCAGGATGACGAGTTATAGAAGTTCAGGATGACGAGCCGGGGAAATGACGATATGCGATGATCATGTCCAGCCAGCCAGATCATATCGTCCCCGATTCCGAACATAAGGGCATCGTTGGCCTGCTGCCGGCTGCGGCGCGGCCCTTTGCGCTGCTTGCCCGTTTTGACCGCCCGATCGGTTGGTGGTTGCTCTTTTGGCCCTGCGCCTGGGGCGTGGCGCTGGCCGGCGGCGCGATCGAGCGATGGGACTTGCTGCTCTGGCTGCTGCTCGGTTCGATCGCCATGCGCGGCGCAGGCTGCGTCTATAATGATATTGTCGACCGCGATCTCGACCGTCAGGTGGAGCGCACCCGATCGCGGCCCTTGGCCAGCGGGGGCACGTCGCTGCGGGCAGCCTGGATCTGGCTCGGCATATTATGCCTGATCGGGCTCACCGTCTGGTTCCAGCTCAACATGACCGCCAAACTGGTCGCGCTGGG
The DNA here is from genome assembly GCF_013265645.1 of Sphingopyxis sp. BSNA05. Taxonomy (NCBI): domain Bacteria; kingdom Pseudomonadati; phylum Pseudomonadota; class Alphaproteobacteria; order Sphingomonadales; family Sphingopyxidaceae; genus Sphingopyxis; species Sphingopyxis sp. BSNA05. Next base: position 22,786 of record NZ_PYIA01000097.1, read on the forward strand.
CAGTCTCGCCCTGGTCGCCGCCTATCCGTTCATGAAGCGCATCACCTGGTGGCCGCAGGCGTGGCTGGGGCTGGTGTTCAGTTGGGGCGCCTTGGTCGGCTGGCTGGCCATTCAGCCGCAATTCCAATGGGCGATGCTCTTGCTCTATCTTGGCGCGATATTCTGGGTGATTGGCTATGACACGATCTACGCGTTGCAGGACCGGGAAGACGATTCACTGGTCGGCATCCGGTCCAGCGCGTTGCGGCTGGGCGATAATGTCCGCTCCGGCGTGCTCGCATTCTACCTGATCGCGCTTGCCAGCTGGGCGGCGGCATTCTGGCTGCTGCGTCCGCATTGGCTGGCCTTGGTGGCTTTGGTGCCGGCCGGATTGCATCTTCTGTGGCAGGTTACGACCCTGAATAGCAGCGACGGCGACGATGCGCTGGACAAGTTCCGGTCCAATCGCTTTGCCGGTTTCCTGATATTTCTGGCCTGTCTGGTTCTCGGTCAGGCGGGCTAGCCGCAAAAGAAATTGCATTGCGTTTCGCAACCCTTGCGGGTTATGACGCTTAACCGCACAGTTAATCCAACGCCCTGCTTCCCGGAGATATTTGCATGAAGAAACGCCGCCTGGGCCGAAGCCCGATATATGTTTCCGAAATCTGCATGGGCACGATGACCTTCGGCAGCGGCGCCGACGAAGCGATGTCGCACCGGATCATGGACGAATCGGTCGAGGCGGGGATCAACTTTTTCGACACGGCGGAAAATTACCCGGTGCCACCCAAGCCGGAATGGGCCGGGGAAACCGAAAAATCGTCGGCCGCTGGATGAAGGGCAAGGATCGTGACAGCCTGATTATCGCGACCAAGGTTTCCGGTCCCAGTCACGGCTGGATCGCTTCGGCGCAACGCGCTGGCATGACCGCGCTCGACCGTCACAATATCGTCAAGGCGCTCGACGACAGCCTCAAGCGGCTGCAGACCGACTATATCGATCTCTACCAGACCCACTGGCCCGATCATGGCACCGCTTATGACGAGACGATGGAAGTGCTCGACGAGGAAATCCGCAAAGGCAAGATCCGCGCGATCGGCTGTTCCAACGAAACGAGCTGGGGCCTGATGAAATCGCTGGAAGCGTCCGAGCGGCTGGGCGTCACCCGCTATTGCACGATCCAGAATAATTTCAGCATGAACAATCGCCGGTTCGAGGATGAACTGGCGCAAGTGTGCCGTCAGGAAGGGGTCAGCCTGATCCCTTATTCGCCGCTCGCCGGTGGTGCCTTGTCGGGTAAATATAACGACGGGGCGACACCGGAAGGTGCGCGCTTCTCTGCCTATCTCAAGCTTGGCGGCCGACAGAAGAAAATGGCGGAACGGTTCGTCAATCCCAAGTCCGAGGAATCGACGAAGCGGTTCATGGCCATAGCCGAAGAACTGGGCGTCGCTCCGGTGACATTAGCGACAGCCTGGTCGAAACAGCATGATTTCGTCGCTTCCACCATCGTCGGCGCGACGCACACAGATCAACTGCCGGAAATATTTGCCGCCGCCGATCTAGAACTCAGCCCGGAAATGATGAAGCGCATCTACAAGATCAGCCGGGAAATCATGTATCCGATGGGCTGACCGGCCGGCACCAATGCAGAAAGACTACTTATGAACCGTTTCCTCGAACATTGCGGCGCAAAATATCCGATCGTGCAGGCACCAATGGGCTGGATCGCCCGGTCACAGCTGGCTTCGGCTGTCTGCAACGCTGGCGGGCTGGGCATTATCGAGACCAGTTCGGGCGAGACTGAAAATTGCATGGCCGAGATCGAGAAGATGAAAGATCTCACTGACGCCCCCTTTGGCGTCAATCTGCCGATCATGTTCCTGAAAGACCCCGCGATCCTGACCCGGGTATGCGAATCCGGCGTAAAATTCGTGACGACCTCTGCCGGTAGTCCGCGCAAATTTGTGGGGCCGCTGCAGGAGGCGGGCATAGTTGTATATCACGCTGTGCCGACCGTCGCTGCGGCCATGGGCTGTGTCGAAGCGGGTGTCGACGGCCTGATCGTCGAAGGCGCAGAAGGCGGCGGTTTCAAAAATCCGGAGGAAGTCTCAACCCTGGTGCTGCTGCAGGCGATCCGCCGGCAGACCGATATCCCGATGGTTGCCGCTGGCGGAATTGCAGACGGCAAGGGCATGGCGGCGGCTTTTGCTCTGGGCGCTGAAGGCGTGCAGATGGGCACCCGCTTTGTGTCGAGCGCCGAAAGCCCGGTGCATATGAATTACAAGCAGGCGATACTCGATGCCAAGGAAACCGGCACCTATGTGCTGAACAAGAAAGCCTCGCCCTGCATCCGCGCGCTGAAAACCGAGCGGACGACGAAAATCCATGAAGAGGGCCTGATGCCGGCGGACACGTTCAAGGGCATCATGGACGTCTATTTCGGCGGCGATATGGAGGCCTCCGTCGGGCTGGCCGGGCAATCTTCCGGTTTGATTGACGAGGTAAAAACTGCCAAACAGATTATCGAAGAAACGGTGACCGAATTTTTCGAAATCACCGCAAGATTGGGCGCGCTAGCGGCCAGCAGAAGTTTCTAGAAACATAGAAGAGAGGAATATCCCATGAGTCAATTTCCCGACGCAAAGCAATTGTTCACCACCGTCACCGAAGACGGCAAGTCGATCCTGTCGATCGAGCCCTATGACGTGCCCGAACCCAGGGAGCATGAAGTCGTGGTCCGGATGGAAGCGGTCCCGATCAACCCGTCCGATCTCGGCCTGCTGACCGCAGCTGCCAATATGGACAGCGTCCGCAGCGACACCGTTGACGGGCATCCGGCGCTGGTCGCGGACGTAGAACCGGCGATGCAGCCTTTCTTCAAGGGGCGTGCCGGCAAGAAACTGGCCGCCGGTAACGAAGGCGCTGGCACGGTTGTGGCCGCCGGTTCTTCCGACGCGGCACAGGCTCTGATGGGCAAGACCGTCACCATTGTGGGTGGCGAAATGTATCGCACCCATCGCGTGATGCCTGCCATGATGTGCGTGCCCCTGCCCGAAGGCGCACCGGCCAAGGAAGGCGCTTCGCTGTTCGTCAACCCGATGACCGCGCAGGGCTTCCTCAACACGATGCGGGCCGAAGGCCATGAAGGGCTGGTCCATACCGCTGCTGCTTCCAACCTCGGCCAGATGCTGGCCAAGCTCTGCCTTAAGGAAGGCGTGCCGCTGGTGGCAATCGTCCGCAGCGACGCCCAGAAGAAGATCCTCACCGATATCGGCCTGACCCACGTCATCGACAGCACCAAGGACGATTTCATGGAGCAGCTGATTGCGGCTCTCGCCGAAACCGGCGCGACGCTCGGCTTCGACGCCATCGGCGGCGGCAAGATGGCCAGCTATATCCTGACGGCAATGGAAAAGGCTGCGGCAGTGCGTGGCGCCGAATTCAGCGTCTATGGTTCGACCGTCAACAAGCAGGTCTATATCTATGGCCGTCTCGACACCGGCGAAACCATCCTCGGCGGCGGTCTCGGCCTCTACTGGGGCGTCGGCGGCTGGCTGCTCACCCCGCATCTCGAAAAGGTCGGCGGCGAACGGATGATGGAAATGCGCATGTATACCGTCGAAGAGCGCAACGGCATCTTCCACAGCGACTATTCCAGCGAAATCAGCCTGATGGACATGATCGATCCGGACATCGCCAAGGGTTATGACAAGAAGGCGACCGGCGAGAAGGTGCTGGTCAATCCCAGTCTTTAAGACATAGTGGCATTGCTCTCGTCATCCTGAACTCGTTTCAGGACCTCGGGCGTCATTGCACAATTTAGAATATGAGCGCTCCTCTTCCTTCAAGAAGAGGGGCGTTTGCTTTTGAGGGTGCTATGCCGGTTGGTTTGTGCGTTCAACGACCACCGGAACACCCTCATCCAACTGCGGCTAACCAGCAGAGCTGGCAAACCTCCGTATCCTTCTCCCTTGAGGGAGAAGGGCTTTATCCGAATAGCATTGCGATGCGGGATGTGATCAGTCGCCAGAAGAGCTTTGGTCCGACGTCCGGTAGCTTGGCGCATCGTCGGGCAGGGGCAGGTTGGACTGTCGGAACTGCGTCTGGGTCCGCATTTCGACCGGCGGGATATCGCCCGCGAAGCGCTTTGCATAAGCCGAGGTCCAGTGGCCCTTTGCAAATTTCAGGAACATCGCGCTGTTGCAGCAGGAAGCGACCATGCGCCGGGTCGGGGCGTCGGGTGCATTCTGATAGGCTTTCAGAAGCTCGACGCCTTTGACACAGGAGAACCGGTCGTCGCGATAGGTCAGATAATGGGTCCCGCCATCCTCTTCGGTGACCTTGTCTGCACCGTCCAGCGCCTCCAGCATCGCCGCTCCCGCCTGGCAGTCATCGCAATAGCAGACACCGCTCAGGATCGGGCGGCCGATAGCCTGACAGTGGACTTTCCCGCATTGGCAGGTAGAGATAAGGGTCGTGTCAGCCATATTGCGGAGATTAGCGAAAAAGCAGCAATCCGTCACCCCGGACATGATCCTGGGGCCGGAGCGACAATGCGCCATTGTGGTGCTTGCCGCTCTGGATCCTGAAACGAGTTCAGGATGACGAGCGCCTCTCCCCTGAGCAGATCAGCAAGATTATTCTGCGATATTTGGATTGCACGGTTGATTGTGCCAATATCATCGCGAACCAGAGCGAGGGCGAACAATTGACCGACTATAAAGTCAGCTTCAACTATCAGCAATCCACCGGTACGCCAGCCGCGACAGTCGGCTCATCACCCGAAAGTCGGGTGATAGAATTTCTCTGCGATCCCGCGCTCGCAGGCCGGATTCCACCGCCAGAGCGGGCGATCCGCTTTGCCCCGGACTGGTTCAAGCGGCTCGAGCGGGAAATGGGCGTGCCGGATGCGCATGGCTTGCCGGGGCTTACCGCGAAAGCCTGCCTGCCGATGACCGATGCCTTCTCGCTCGGCTTTGTCCTGCCGTTGCCGTTCGATGTGCAGCTGCGCATTCCCGAAGACCGGGTGTCGATCCAGATGGGCTGGGCCGAAGATGTGCCCTTCCAGCCAATCGAACAGCATCACCCGGCGCAAATCGGGGCGCCGGAGCCGCCGTTCGAAAGCGTCATGCCGCTGAAGTTTATCAATCCTTGGCGGATCAGCGTGCCCGATGGCTATTCGGTGCTGTTCACCCAGCCGCTCAGCCGGCCGGACCTGCCGTTCACCTGCTTTTCCGGATTTGTCGACTGCGACCGGTTCGACGCACTGGTGAACCTGCCCTTTGCCTGGACGGGGCCGACGGGCGACCATTTCCTGCCCGCCGGAACCCCGATCGCCCAGTTGCTGCCGATCCGCCGCGATACGATGGTCAAGCAGGGTGTGGCGCGCGCTTCCACAGAGGCCGAGCTGGCCGAGCAGGAAGCGGCACGCCACCGCAAATATACCGAGGAATCGGCTTATGCGAAGGATAGGCGGGTGAAGAAATAAGCTAGCTATAGCTCACCACTTCCCACTCGATGCCGTTCCAGTCGAAGAAATAGAAACGCCGGCCGGGTTCGTAATCGCCATGATTGAATGGTTCGAGGCCGGCCGCAGCGACTTTCGCCTCCACCGCATCCAGATCATCGACGGTCACACCGATGTGATTGAGCGGTTCGCCCTTGTTGAACACGGGATCGGCCGCACGCACATCCGGATTGGTATAGAGCGCGATATATTGCTCATCGGTACCGACGTGGATGGTGTGGCCACCCAACATTGATGGCCCCTCCCACCGGATATGCCAGCCAAAAAGATCGTGCAGCAGGGCGGCGCTCCGTTGCGGGTCGCTGACCGTGATATTGGCGTGTTCGAGTTTTCCGTTGGTCATTTTTCATTTCCTTTCTCCGTTGTTGAATGGTCGATCCGCCAGGGCGGAAAGCGGCGCTTGTCGCCGCCGTAAAACAGGCAGACGGGATTGCCCGCCGGATCGCGCAGCCGCGCTTCGCGCCAGCCCCAGCTCTGGTCTGTGGGCTGTGTTTCGAAGGCAATTCCTGTGGATTGCAGCTGGGCGACAGTGTCATCGAGGTCGTCGCATTCGAAGTAGATCATGGTTGTCGGCGAACCGATCTTCTCGACCGCGTGGATCGAGAAGGTCTCTCCCGAAGCGTCTCGAACCGGGCATAGCGCGGCGGGCTGTCGACGATCTGGGTGAGGCCAAGGCGGCGGTAAAATGCCACCGACCGGTCATAATCGACGCATCCCACGGTGACCTGATTGAGTTTCATACTGTATTCCTCACAAGTTTGACTGCACTTCACTGGAAGACTTGGAAGCATGTTCGCCTTCTCGCGACCGGGCTTCTGAGCCCGCCAAATCTCCATGCTTGCGATTCGTACAACCTCAAGCTAAGTTGAGGTCAAGATATTATTTTCCTCCCCATTGCGCAGCGATGGGGAGGTGGCAGTCCGGAGGACTGACGGAGGGCCCTCCACCATTCTGCGGATGGTCCCCCTCCCCATGCTGTGCACAGGGAGGAAAGAAAGGAGACAGAATGACCGCAACCAAAGCCCTGACCATCGGCGCGCTCGCCGCTCGCACTGGCCTGTCGGTGTCGGCCATCCGGTTCTATGAGGAAAAGGGGCTGGTCGAACCGTTCCGCTCCGCCGGCGGGCAGCGTCGCTTTCTGCGATCGGATATCCGCCGCCTGAGCTTCGTGCTGATCGCCCAGCAACTGGGCCTGAGTATCGGGGAAATCCAGCGCCAGCTTGCCGGACTACCCCATGGCCGCACCCCGACCCAGGCCGACTGGACGCGGATCAGCAAGGCGATGCGCGGCGTGATCGATGCGCGTATCGCCGAACTGGAGCGCACCCGCGACCGGCTCGACGGCTGCATCGGCTGCGGTTGCCTGAGCCTGAAGAAATGCGCGCTCTATAATCCCGAGGACCGTGCAGGACTGAAGGGGGCGGGGCCGCGTCTGGTGCTTGGCGACTGAATCGGCCTGCATTGCCGCATGCTGCCCGGCGCCGGATTTTTGCATAGCGCCGGTTCAGGCACGGGAACGCTTCGCGTTGCAACGCGTAACTAGATGCATGAAACACTCAAAACTTCTGGACCAGAATTGTCGCGCCAGACGACAGGAAGAATTGCAAGACGCCATCGCGTCGATGATCTCCCAACCGCAATTTCCGTGCGTCGGGGCGAAGTCAGCGCTGGCACGTGACAATCTGAAGGTGATTGCCGGGCATAGTCTCGACAGCAATTGGGACGATTTGCAAATCCATCGGGAACTGCTCGCCTGGGCGAGTGAATATCGCAATTCGTCGGAAGGGCTGCGCAGTCTGGCCGTCATATTCGACGGGCCGACCGACCTGTCGGAAACCGAGTTCGAAAAATTATTGTGGGAACGGATACAATCGATGGCGGACAAGGACGCATGGCGCGGCCAGAACTATGACGAGCGGGTGAGCCCGGATCCCGACGATCCGCATTTTTCCCTCAGTTTTGGCGGCGAGGCTTTTTCGTGATCGGCCTGCATCCCAACGCATCGCGCCCGGCCCGCCGCTTTTCCAATCCGGTTCTTGTCTTCAACCTGCATGACCAGTTCGAGCAGCTGAGAGAAATGGGCCGCTATGACAAGATGCGCAAAACGATCTTGGCGCGGGACAAGAAGCTGGCCGGGGACATCAACCCGATGCTGGCGAAATATGGCGAGTCCAGCGAAGCGCGCCAATATAGCGGCCGGCTGGTCGGTGATGACTGGCAATGCCCCTTTCACGATCGGCGCAGCCTGTGAGCAGCTTTCGCATAGCGCCGCGCTCCGGAGTCGCATTCCGTCTGCGGAAAGGCGAATTTCTTGATGTGATCGATCCGGAGGGCGGGCAGGTCTCCGACTTGCTCGCCTTCAACGGCGAAGATGTCCGGGAGGTCATTTCCAATGGCCGGACCTTTGATTATGAAGAAACCATCCAGCTGACCCAAGGCAATTGCCTCTGGTCCAACCGGTCGCGGCGCATGCTGACCATCGTTGAAGACACGGTCGGATCGCATGACTTCCTGCTGACTCCGTGCAGCGAGGATACTTTCCGCCATTTCTATCCCGACAAACCGGTGCATCGTGGATGTTTCGGTAATCTGGCAGAGGCGCTGGCGCCTTTCGGTGTTGAACGGGATGCCATTCCCTGCGCGTTCAACGTGTTCATGAATGTTCCGGTCGAACAGGCAACGGGGAAGCTCGAGGTTCTGCCGCCGACCAGCAAGCCGGGCGACCGGCTGCGGTTGCAGGCGGAGATGGATCTGGTGATCGGACTGACGGCCTGTTCGGCCTATGCGTCCAATGGCGGGACGTTCAAGCCCGTTGATTACCGGGTGTTGCCGAACGGCGTTGCACCAGCGCCGGAGAGCTAGAGATCAACGCTTTGCGTAATTTCCCGTTGATCAGGGCCTTCCAGCCACCGAATCCAAATCAACCGCCATTTGCGAACGGCGAAATCCCTTGCCGCTCAGCAGCTGTTTGAAATCGGCCATATTGTCGAAATGCTGCAGCTGCCGGTGATAATAATTTATATATTCCGCCACAGCCAGCGCGGAAGCCACGCTGGCGGTAATCCGGTCGCCCAATCCGCTGCTCAGATGGGGCTGGAGCCAAACCAGGACCGTTCCGCCGAGCGCGGCAATGATCAGCGCCAATATATAAGGACGCACGCGCAACAGTAACCTCAGCAGGGGCAGCGAATCGTGACCGACCGTGGTCAGCCGCAGATATTTGGTTCGCCAATAGCTCCGCCAATAGCCAGCAGCAGGATCATCGGCACCATCGCCGCATAGCTCGCCGGGCCCAGCCGGCCTTCGTTCAGCCATATCATGACCGCGGGAATCATGACGGCGGTGCCCGCTTCCATTTTCCAATAAGAAGCCAGACGATCGATAAGCTGTTGTCTGGCACCCGGGCTTTGGCTCATTCCGCCGCCAGCAATTCTTCGGCCGCGTTCAGGTCGACCGAGACCAGCTGGCTGATCCCGCGCTCCATCATCGTCACGCCGAACAGGCGGTGCATGCGGCTCATGGTTACGGCATTATGGGTAACGATCAGATAGCGGGTATTGGTCTCGGCCACCATCTTGTCGAGCAGGTCGCAGAAACGCTCGATATTGGCGTCATCCAGCGGCGCGTCGACCTCGTCGAGCACGCAGATCGGCGCGGGGTTGGTCAGGAACAGGCCAAAAATGAGTGCCACAGCGGTCAAGGCCTGTTCGCCGCCAGACAGCAAGGTCAGCGAGGTCAGCTTCTTGCCCGGCGGCTGCGCCATGATCTCGAGACCGGCTTCCAGCGGATCGTCGCTGTTGATCATTTCCAGATGCGCCTTGCCGCCGTTGAACAATGTCGCAAACAGCCGCTGGAAATGTCGGTCGACTTCCTCGAAGGCCGCGAGCAGGCGCTGCCGGCCCTCGCGGTTGAGGCTGCCGATCGAGCCGCGCAACTGGTGGATCGCCTCGTTCAGGTCCTGGCTTTCCTTCGTCGAAATTTCCCACTCGCCCTCGAGTTCCGCCAGTTCGTCGGCGGCGACCAGATTGACCGGTCCGATCCGTTCGCGGCTGAGGGTCAGCCGTTCGAGTTCTGCCGATTCCCCGGATGCATCGCCTACGGTGTCCTCATCAAATTCCAGCTTTTTGGGCAGCATGACGGCGGGACATTCGAATTTCTCGGAGGAGATCCGCCCCATTTCCATCCGGCGCAAATCCTGGTTCTCGGCGCGCGCCTTTGCACCGGCACGCAATTCGCGGGCCTGGCTCAACATTTCGCTGGCCTGGGTGAGCCGGTCTTCGTGATCGCGCTGCGCGAGTTCGGCGGCCTGCAACGCAGCATCCTTTTCGACGACCTTCGCATCGAGCGCATCCTGCTGTTCCGACAGTCTGGTAACTTCGACCTCGATCACCCGCGGGCGGTCGGCGAGATTCTCTACTTCCGCCTCGATCATTGCACCGCGCTTGGCCATTTCCTTCATCCGCGCCTCGGCTTCTCCCGAGCGATCCTGCCAGGATCGGATCTGGGCGCTGGCGACGGCTTTCTGTTCCTTTACCTGCGCCAGTTTCTGGTCGATCCCGGAGAGCGCAGCCTGCGAGGCCATGACCTGTTGCCGTGCGGCGTCGCGCTGGTCCTGCAGGGCTGCCCGCGCGCTTTCCTGTGCCGCGCCGTCGGGCTGGCCGGCGCGTTCTTTTGTGCGGCTTCCAGCTCGGCGAGGGCGGTCGCATTTTCCGCTTTCAGCGCGGCGTCGCGTTCGGCGAGGCTGGCGGTGCGTTTCTGTAACCAGGCCAGCGCTTCTTCTGCCTGATCGGCTTCGCGCAGGGCCTGGCGCAGGGCTTCTTCCGCTTCGCGTCGCGCGGTCCGTGCGTCTGCCAGTTGTGTTTCGATAGTCGATATTGCTTCGCGTTGCGCGGCCAGAGCGGTTTCCGCTGCGGTCACCTTGTCGGTTGCCGGTCCCAGCAAGTCCTGCAATTCGCGCAGCCGGTTGGCGCGGACCAGCCGCTCGGCGCTGGCATTACCATCGTCGCGCGCGACAAAGCCGTCCCAGCGGCGCAGCGCGCCCGCTCTGGTGACCAGCCGCTGGCCGACCGAAAGCAGCTGGCCGTCGTCGCTGTCCGCGACAAAAATCTGCGACAGGCGATTGTGCAATTCGGCCGGGGCCTGCACCCGGTCGAGCAGTCTCTCGGTTCCGGCGGGCGTGTCTGCGGAAGCGGCGATATCGGCGCCGCCCCAGAAGCGGTCGCCATCTTCGCCCACCGACGCCAGCAGATCGTCGCCCAGCGCCGCTGCCAGCGCGCGTTCATAGCCCGGTGCCGGCTTGACCTGATCAATCGCCTTGTTGGTGCTTTCAGCCTTGGACAGTTCGCGGTTCAGGGCGTCATGTTCGGATTGCAGCCCGGCCAGTTCGGCCTTCAGCGTGGCAAGACCGGATTGCGCGGCATCGCGGGCCGCGGTGGCTGCTACCCGCTGATCTTCCAGCGAGGCAATCTTGCCGCCGCTGCCGTCTGCCGCAGACTGAGCGGCTTCCCGTGTCGCAACCGCCTCGGCAAGACTTGCCTTGAGCTCCGCTTCGTCGCCCATTTCGGCGCGTTCGGCGTTCAGCCGCTCGAGTTCCACTGCCAGCCGGTCGTGGCGCGCCTGCGCGGCATCGACGGCGGCATTGGCGACCTTTATTTCCGCCTGAATGCGCGCTTCCTCGGCCACTGCCTTGGCCAATTCGACCTCCGCCTCGCTGGCTGCGCGTTCGGATCGTTCGACCGCGCGTTCGAGATCGGGGCGCTCGCCGGTGAGACTGGTGAGCTCGGTCGACAGGCGTTTCTCGTCCTGTTCCAGCCGGTCCAGCGCTTCCATCGCATCGCGGGTCAGCTGGTCTTCCCGGGCATTGTCCTCGTGAATCCGCTGGGCCTGCGCCTGCAGGTCGAGCAGTCGCGATTTCAGATTGTCGCGTTCGTTGGTCAGCGTCAGCAGCTGGTGGCTGGACTCGCTGGCTTCCTCGCGCGCCCGCTGTACCTCGGCGCGCAACAGGCCGAGCGCCTTGGCGCTTTCATTTTGCGCAGAAACGGCCGCCTGCTGTTCATTCTGTGCCGCGACAACCTTGGCTTCGGCGGCTTCGGCTTCGGCCTTGGCTGCATCGGAGGCGGCAGCGGCCTCTTTCCAGCGTGCGTAGATCAGCCGGCCCTCGACGAGCGTGATTTCCGCGCTCAGTTTCTTGTAGCGTTCCGCCTGCTTTGCCTGCCGCCGCAAATTGGCCGCACGCTGCTCCATATCGCCGAGAATATCGTCAAGACGGGCCAGGTTCTTTTCCGCTGCGCGCAGTTTCTGTTCGGCATCTTTCCGCCGGACGTGGAGGCCGGAAATGCCGGCCGCTTCCTCCAGCATTTCACGGCGTGCCTCCGGCTTGGAGGAAATGATATTGGATATCTTGCCCTGGCTGACCAGCGCCGGGCTGTGCGCGCCGGTGGCGGCATCGGCGAAGATCAGCGCGATATCCTTGGCCCGAACATCGGTGCCATTGGCGCGATAGGCCGAGCCGGCACCGCGCTCGATCCGGCGGACAATCTCAAGCTCGCTGTCATGATCTCCGGCGTGGAGCGAAGAGACGTCATTGGCTTCCCGCTCGGCGGTCAGCGCGACTTCGGCAAATTGCCGTTCGGGCCGGTCCTGGGTGCCGGCGAAAATGACGTCTTCCATGCCGCCGCCACGCATCGACTTGGCGCTATTTTCGCCCATCACCCAGCGGATGGCTTCCAGAAGGTTTGATTTGCCGCAACCATTGGGGCCGACCACCCCGGTCAGCCCTTTTTCAATGCGCAGCTCGGTGGGGTCGACAAAGCTCTTGAAGCCCGAGAGTCTGAGCTTCTTTATTTGCACGGAATTACACCCGTGCAGCCATTGTCAGTGAGCCTCTTCAAATCGCGCCCCCTCTTGCGACTGGTTCAGCGCCTACCG
>NZ_PYIA01000098.1:0-34583 GCF_013265645.1 Sphingopyxis sp. BSNA05
GCCCGAAGGGTGGTGGAGGGCGCCCTCCGTCGCCTTCGGCGCCACCTCCCCACAGCTTCGCTGCAGGGAGGAAATATCCGCCAATATCCTCACCGGGCTTCGTCCATCAGCGCGCGCATCTGTCTGATACTGCCGTCAAGACCGCTGAAAATCGCTTCGCCGATCAGGAAATGGCCGATGTTCAGTTCTTTGAGCTGCGGGATGGCAGCGATCGGGATGACATTGTCAAAGGTCAGGCCGTGGCCGGCATGCGGTTCAATACCGTTTTGGCGGCCAGCGCGGCGGCATCGGAAATCCGGCGGAGTTCGGCTTCGCGTCCGGCACCGGTGACTTCGGCATAATGGCCGGTGTGAAATTCGACCACTGGCGCGCCGAGGCGGATGGCGGCCTCGATCTGGCGCGGGTCCGGCTCGATGAACAGGCTGACGCGGACATTCGCCTCTTTCAGCTGCCCGACAAAATCGGCCAGCTTGTTGTGCAGACCGGCGGCATCCAGCCCGCCCTCGGTGGTCCGCTCCTCGCGGTTTTCCGGGACGATGCAGGCCGCATGTGGCTTGTGACGCAGCGCGATGGCCAGCATCTCGTCAGTCGCCGCCATTTCCAGATTGAGCGGAATGGTCAGCTTGTCCATCAGGACGGTCAGATCGTCATCGCGGATATGGCGCCGGTCTTCGCGGAGATGGGCGGTTATGCCGTCGGCGCCGGCTTCTGCGGCAAGCAGGGCAGCGCGCACCGGTTCGGGGTGGTCGCCGCCGCGGGCGTTGCGGATCGTGGCAACATGGTCGATATTGACGCCGAGACGAAGGTGGTTGGCGCTGCTCACGCCGATGCTGGTGCCGCGCGGCTGCCCGGCTTGGTCGCCGGAATGGCGGCGAGGTCAGCGGGGACTTCGTCGGCAGCATAAGATGGCACGTCCAGCGTCACCAGCGGGAAGAAGGGGACATCGAATTGCGCGGCGCCATTGGAACGGTCGACCAGCGCCCCGGCGGCAATGACATCGCCCCCAGCGTCCCGGATCGCCTGTATCGCTTCGCGCGAGGAAAGCCCGGTGGTGACAACATCTTCCATCATCAGAACTTTCTGACCGGGTTCCAGCCGGAAACCGCGGCGGAGTTCAAATGTGCCCTCGGGGCGTTCGAGGAACAGCGCGTCGAGACCCAGAGCCCGGCCCATTTCATGGCCGATTATGACGCCGCCCATTGCCGGTGACACCACGATGTCGATCGAGCGCCTGATATTCTGGGGAATCTGGGCCACCAGGGCCTCGGCCATGCGGGCGGCCGTGCCGGGTTCATCAACAGCCGCGCGCATTGCAGATATTTGCTGCTGTGGCGGCCGGAGGAGAGGATGAAATGGCCCTGCAGCAAGGCGTCACAGCTTCGGAATTCGGCTAAAATCTCGTCTTCTGTCAATGTTTCATCCCGCTCTATTTGTTTGCCTTCTGCCCAAATGGGCATATTGCGGCTGCATTGCCAGAAAAATTAAAGTCAAAAAACTGAAAAAATATCTATTCGGTAGCTTGAGGCTGGCGGCAACCATGCCTATAAGCCGCCGCAATCGGACTGTTCCGGACGAGCGCTTCGTGATTCCTAATCACGGTGCCATTGCCGGAAAACTACCGAAACTTGGGGTAAGATAGGGTTGAGCGATATATGACTCATTTTGTGAAAGCTTGGATTCTGGCTGTTGGCCTGATTCTCACGCCAACAGCATTGTCGGCGCAGGAAGCGCTACCGGCAGCGCCGTCTGTAGAGCCGGCGGCGACCAGCGAACTGGAAGCGGCGGATGCACCCGCAGCAGCCGAAGCCAGCGCGTCCGGACTGGATCCAGCCCTCTATACCCCGATGAAACCGACGCCGGGCATCGGCATGCCGGTCGATGGCGGCATTGATTTCCAGGAGCAGTTCAGCGAAACCGGCCAGACCGCTCACTGGATCAACAACGCGATCCTGGTCCCGATGATGGTCGGTGTCAGCCTGCTAGTTCTCGGCCTGCTGTTCTGGGTCGTCTTGCGTTTCCGTCGCGGTGCCAACCCCGAGCCGTCGAAGACGACGCACAATACATTCATCGAAATCATCTGGACGGTCATTCCGGTTCTGATCCTCGTGGTCATCGCCGTTCCGTCGATCAGCTTGCTTGCCCGCCAGTTTGAACCGGCGCCGGAAGAGGCGCTGACCGTGAAAGTGACCGGATACCAGTGGTATTGGGGTTACAGCTATCCCGACAATGGCGATTTCGAAATCATCTCCAACATGCTTCCCGAAGAAGAAGCCGAAGCACGCGGCGAGCCCTATCAGCTGGCCGCCGACAACCGGATGGTCATCCCGGTCGGCAAGCCGGTCAAGCTTTTGATCACGGCGGCCGACGTCATTCACAGTTTCGCCATTCCTTCTGCATGGTTCAAGCTGGATGCGGTTCCCGGACGGATCAACGAGAAAGTTCTGCAGATCGACCGCGAGGGCGTCTATTATGGCCAGTGTTCCGAGCTTTGCGGCGCGCGGCACGGCTTCATGCCGATCACGGTTGAAGTGCTCTCGGAAGAGAAATTCAACAACTGGGTGCTCGCCAATGGCGGTACGGTGAAGGGCGCGGCGGCCGAGCCTGTTGCGACCGACGCTGCCGCAGACGAAGCGACCAACGAAATTGCGGCTGCTGATGCAGCTGCTGCGACCAACTGAGGGTTAGAGCAATGACAACTATCACAGCAGATGGCCATATTGACGATCACGCACATGACGCGGATCACAAGCCGGCCTTTTTCCAGCGTTGGTTCATGTCGACCAACCACAAGGATATCGGCACCCTCTATCTGATCTTCGCAATTTGCGCGGGCATCATCGGTGGTGCCATTTCCGGTCTCATGCGTCTGGAGCTGGCCGAGCCCGGCATCCAGTATCTGCAGGCCTGGGCCAGCATTTCCAATGGCAGCGAAGCGTCGATGGATCAGGCCTATCACCTCTGGAACGTGCTGATTACCGCGCACGGTCTGATCATGGTCTTCTTCATGGTCATGCCGGCGATGATCGGCGGCTTTGGCAACTGGTTCGTGCCGCTGATGATCGGCGCGCCGGACATGGCCTTCCCGCGGATGAACAATGTCAGTTTCTGGCTGCTCGTCCCGGCTTTTCTTCTGCTTCTGGGGTCGTCCTTCGTCCCCGGCGGTACCGGTAACGGTGCCGGCACCGGCTGGACCGTCTACGCGCCGCTCTCGACCAGCGGGTCGGTCGGGCCGGCGGTGGATATGGCAATCCTGTCGCTCCACCTCGCGGGCGCGTCCTCCATTCTCGGGGCGATCAACTTTATCACGACCATCTTCAATATGCGCGCGCCGGGCATGACCCTGCACAAAATGCCGCTGTTCGTCTGGTCCGTGCTGGTGACCGCATTCCTGCTGCTTCTCGCACTTCCCGTGCTGGCGGCTGCAATCACGATGCTGCTCACCGACCGTAATTTCGGCACGACCTTTTACGACGCTGCCGGTGGCGGTGATCCGGTCCTGTACCAGCATCTGTTCTGGTTCTTCGGTCACCCTGAAGTCTACATCATGATCCTGCCCGGTTTCGGCATGATCAGCCATATCGTTGCGACCTTCAGCCGCAAGCCGGTGTTCGGCTATCTCGGCATGGCTTATGCGATGGTTGCCATCGGCGTGGTCGGCTTCGTCGTCTGGGCGCACCATATGTTCACCACCGGCATGTCGGTTAACGTGAAAATGTATTTCACCGCAGCCACCATGGTGATCGCGGTGCCGACCGGCATCAAGATCTTCTCGTGGATCGCGACCATGTGGGGCGGCTCGATGACCTTCAAGACACCGATGATGTGGGCCCTTGGCTTCATCTTCATGTTCACCGTCGGTGGCGTGACCGGTGTTGTGCTGGCCAATGGCGGTATCGACGACAATCTCCACGACACTTATTATGTGGTTGCCCACTTCCACTATGTGCTGTCGCTGGGTGCGGTCTTCTCGATCTTCGCCGGCTTTTACTACTGGTTCCCGAAAATGTCGGGCCGGATGTACAGCGAACTGCTGGGGCAGCTCCACTTCTGGATCTTCTTCATCGGCGTGAACATCCTGTTCTTCCCGCAGCATTTCCTCGGACAGCAGGGCATGCCACGTCGCTATGCCGACTATCCGGAGCAGTTTGCTTACTGGAACCAGATCAGCTCGATCGGCTATGCCGTGATGCTGGTCGGCGTGCTGATCTTCTTCGTGAACATCGGCTGGTCGCTGCTGGCTGGCCGCAAGGCAGAGGGCAATTACTGGGGCGAAGGCGCAACGACGCTGGAATGGACCCTGACCAGCCCGCCGCCGTTCCACCAGTTCGAAACCCTTCCCCAGATCAAGTGATCTGAGGACCCGTTGGAAATCTGGAAAGCAAAATGACCACTGCGTCACACACTATGCAAGGCCTGGCCAGCGCGAAGGATCTCTTCGCGCTGACCAAGCCGCGCGTTATGTCGCTGGTCATATTTACCGCGCTTTGCGGTTTGCTGGCCGCGCCGGGATCGATCCATCCGGTTATCGGATTTACGGCGATTCTGGCGATCAGCCTTGGTGCCGGGGCTTCGGCCGCGCTCAACCAGTGGTATGAGGCGGATATCGACGCTGTGATGAAGCGGACCCAGAGCCGTCCGTTGCCTGCGGGGCGGATGGACCGCGAGACCGCGCTGCATTTCGGCATTGGCCTGTCGGTATTTTCGGTTCTGCTGATGGGCGTTGCGGTCAACTGGTTCAGCGCAGCCTTTCTCGCTTTCTCGATCTTCTTCTACGCCGTGGTCTACACCATCTGGCTGAAGCGCAGCACGCCACAGAATATCGTTATCGGCGGCGCTGCCGGCGCTTCCCGCCAGCGATCGGCTGGGCCGCGGTGACCGGTGACATGACGCTGATGCCGTTCCTGCTGTTCGCGATCATCTTCTTCTGGACGCCGCCGCATTTCTGGGCGCTCGCGCTGTTCGTGAACAGCGACTATTCCAAGGCCGGCGTGCCGATGATGCCGGTCGTCGCCGGTCGCCAGTCCACCCGCAAACAGATTTTCGGTTATAGTCTGGTGCTCGCAGCGGTCGCCATTGCACCTTTCGCGCTTGATCTTGCCGGAGCGGTCTATGGCGTGGCCTCGATCGCGCTGAGCGTGATATTCTGCGCGCTGTCCTGGCAGGTGGGCCGCAGCCAGACCACCGAACCGGAAGATATGGCGGCCGAAAAACGCCTGTTCAAATTCTCCATTCTCTATCTTTTCGCGCTGTTCGGTGCGGTTGTCGCTGACAGGATGATTTTGGCATGACCAAGCATGACCCGAATAGTGCGCCGATGAGCCCCGAAGAGCAGAAGGCCTATCAGGCACGGCAGAAACAGCGGGCGATCATATTGGCCGGACTGCTCGGTTTCATGGTCATACTCTTCTATTTCATCACCATCGTCAAAATCGGGTCGGGCTCCTGATGTCGACCGCCGAGGCCTCTCTTTCCAACAGAACCGGCGCAGCGGTGTCATGGCCGCCTTCATGGGGCTTGGCATGCTTGCCCTGGGTTTTGCCGCGGTGCCGCTCTATGACGTATTCTGCAGGGTCACCGGCTATGGTGGAACCACGCAGCGCGTCGATGCGGCGCAGGCCGCCACCGTGCAGACCACCAGCAAGGTGATGTCGATCCGCTTCGATTCCAACGTCAATTCGGCGCTGCCCTGGTCCTTCAAGCCTGAGCAGGCGGTCGATCATGTCACCGTCGGTGCCCGTGACATGGCGATTTTCATTGCCACCAACAACGGCGACCAGCCGGTTGTCGGAACCGCGACTTTCAATGTGACCCCGCTTCTCGCCGGCCAATATTTCAACAAGGTCCAGTGCTTCTGCTTCAGCGAACAGGTGCTGAAACCGGGAGAGACGGTGCGGATGCCGGTGCTTTATTATGTTGATCCGGCGATCATGGATGATCCGGAAACAAAAGATATTCAGGAAATTACGCTTAGCTATACTTTTTACCGTTCGGTCGACCAGCAGGCGCTGGACGCCGGTGCGGGCGATAGCTAAGAGATATTCGAGAGTAAGGTTAGGGAAATATTATGGCCGGTGCCAAAATCATGATTATCACATTCTGCCGCCAGACATCTGGCCGTTCGTCGGTTCATTTTCTGCCTTTGTCATGGCCATCGGCGGTATTCGCTGGATGCACAGTGATATCTATGCGTTCGGACCGTTGCTCTTCGCTATCGGCACATCCGCTGTTGCGCTGACATTTTTCGCCTGGTGGTCGAATGTGATCAAGGAAGCCCATGCCGGTGACCATACGCCGGTGGTGCAACTGCATCTGCGCTACGGCATGATCCTGTTCATTGCCTCGGAAGTCATGTTCTTCGTCGGCTGGTTCTGGGCATGGTTCGATTTTGCCCTTTTCCCCCAGCCGATCGAATTGCTGGACGGCATAACCACCAACTATATCGGTCAGGAAGGTGCTGCGGCGCTGCTGCAATGGCCACCAAAGGGTATCGAAGTGCTCAACGCCTTCGAACTGCCACTGCTCAACACAATGATCCTGCTGTGCTCCGGCACGACCATCACCTGGGCGCACCATTCGCTGCTCCACGGTGACCGCAAGAGCATGATCACCGGTCTGTGGCTGACGATCATCCTGGGCGTGTTGTTCTCCTTCATCCAGGCTTATGAATATAGTGTTGCGCCGTTCCCCTTTGCCGGCATCAACTATAGCTCGGCATTCTACATGGCGACCGGCTTCCACGGCTTCCACGTCCTGGTGGGTACGATCTTCCTGATCGTCTGCCTGGCGCGGGCCTATAAGGGCCACTTCACCCCGAAACAGCATTTCGGTTTTGAAGCAGCCGCCTGGTACTGGCATTTCGTCGATGTGGTCTGGTTGTTCCTGTTCATCGTCGTCTATGTCTGGGGCGGCTGGGGCGCACCGGTCCACTAGGCCAGCGCGTTGACCGACACCGAAAATAAAAAGGGCAGCCGGAGGTTCTTCCTGCTGCCCTTTTTGGTCTCTGCCCCGATTGCGGGCAGAAGACGCTTTTTGCCAATCTGACACGCTTTTCGGACAAGTGCCGCGCCTGTGGTCTCGACTATAGCCAGTATAATGTCGGGGATGGGCCAGCGGCCTTCCTGACATTGATAGTGGGCGCGGTCATTCTCGGGCTGGCGCTGGCGATTGAAGCGAATTTCCATCCGCCCATCTGGGTGCATATAATGCTCTGGGTGCCGCTGACCGTTGCTGCGGTTGTCGGATCCTTGCGGGTGTCGAAAGCCTTGCTGCTGATTCTCGAACATCGCAATCAGGCCCGCGAAGGCAGTATCGACGGCAGCGACGGACCATGATCAGCCGCCTGCCGATATTCGGAACCATTCTCGTTCTGGTTGCCGTAGCGATCATGACCGGCCTTGGCATCTGGCAGCTGCAGCGTGCCGAATGGAAAAACGGGCTGCTGGCAAGCTATGCTTCGGCGTCGGATTTGCCGGCAATAGCCTATCCCGCCGTACCCGACGAGAATGATCCTCCCTATTTTCGCAGATCGACCGTCAATTGCCTGGAAGTGACTGGCTGGCGTTCGACCAGCGGGCGCAGTGCCAGCGGGCAATCGGGCTGGGCGCATATCGCCCAGTGCCGCACGGCTGGCGCGGAAGGGCCGAGCGCGCAAGTGGTTGCGGGCTGGTCCACCCGGCCGGACAATCCGGAATGGGCAGGCGGTATCGTCGATGGTGTAATCGCACCGGACAGCCAATATATCATCCGTCTGGTGGCCAGCGAACCGGTTGCAGGACTGCAGAAAAGCCAGCCACCGGCGCTGGAGGATGTCCCGAACAACCATATGTCCTATGCGGTCCAGTGGTTTCTCTTTGCCGCTATTGCCCTGGTCATTTTTCTGCTCGCGTTGCGCGGTCGCAACAAGGGCGTTGCCCAATCCGGCAACTTGTCCTAACCCGCTCGCCATCATGGACTATATCTCTACCAGAGGCGCTGCGCCCGCACTGAATTTCGAAAAAGTAACCCTGGCCGGACTGGCTGGCGATGGCGGCCTTTATGTGCCCGAATCATGGCCGTCTTTCAGCCAAGGCGAAATCGCCGCGATGGCGGGGCTGTCCTATGTCGAGACGGCCGTCCGCGTGATGCAGCCTTTTGTTGGCGATGCGCTCGGCGAAGCGGAACTTCGCGAACTTTGCGAACAGGCTTACGGCCGTTTCTCCCACGCTGCGGTGACGCCGCTGGTGCAGCTTGACGGGCGGCAATGGCTGCTCGAACTGTTTCACGGACCGACTCTCGCCTTCAAGGATGTGGCGCTACAAATACTAGGCCTATTCTTCGAGACATTCCTCGCCCGGCAGGACAAGCATCTGACCGTGGTCGGCGCGACCTCCGGCGATACCGGATCGGCCGCGATCGATGCGCTGGCGGGCAGGGACAAGGTCGATATTTTCATGCTTCATCCCGATGGCCGGATTTCCGATGTCCAGCGCCGGCAGATGACGACGGTCCGCGCACCCAATGTCCATAATATCGCGATCGACGGCAGCTTCGATGATGCCCAGGCAATGGTGAAGCGGATGTTCGCGGATCAGGAAGTGACCAGTCGCTTCTCGATCTCGGCGGTCAACTCGATCAACTGGGCGCGTCTGATGGCGCAGGTTGTCTATTATTTTTACGCCGCCAGCCAATTGGGCGCGCCGCATCGCAAGATCGCCTTTTCCGTGCCGACCGGCAATTTCGGTGATGTCTTTGCCGGCTATGTTGCCTCGAAAATGGGACTGCCGATTGAACGGTTGATCGTGGCGACTAATGTCAACGACATCCTCCACCGGGCGCTGAGCGCGGGGGACTATTCCACCGGTAGCGTGACTCCGACAGCAGCACCTTCGATGGATATTCAGGTCAGCAGCAATTTTGAACGGCTGCTCTTCGATCTCGAAGGGCGCGACGGCGCAAAAACCTCTGCCCGCATGGCGGACTTTGAACAGAGCCACAATATGCAGCTGGAGCCCGGCATGCGGGACACGGCGGCGTCGCTGTTCACCAGCTGTCGCGTTGACCCGGACGATATGGCGCTGGCGATGCGCTGGGCGCAGGATAAGGCCGGACAGATCATTGACCCGCATAGCGCCATCGGCCTGTCGGCAGCGCAACAGGTCGATCTCGACCCGGCGGTACCGGTGGTCACGCTGGCGACCGCTCATCCGGCGAAATTCCCCGATGCTGTGGAACGGGCAACCGGCATCCGTCCATCGCTGCCGCGGCGGGTTGGAGACCTGTTTGACCGTGAGGAAAAATATACCAAACTGCCGGGTGACTATGACGCGGTAAAGAGCTTTATCATGTCCAATGCCACGCCGACCGATGGCTGAAACCAGCCCCGCCCCTTTATTGATGATCAGCGATCCGCGCAGCGACTATACGCTCGTGGATTCCGGTCATGGCCGCAAACTGGAACGCTACGGAAAATATCATTTCATCCGCCCCGAGCCGCAGGCGATGTGGGCACCAGCCCGTGATGGCTGGCAGGCGGACGGGGAGTTTGTTCCCGCGTCGGACGAGGATGGCGGCGGGCGCTGGCATCTGAACAGCAATGTGCCGGCAGACGGGTGGCAGATGGACTGGGAAGAAGTGACCTTTACAGCCCAGTGTACGCCGTTCCGGCATCTCGCCTATTTCCCCGACATGGATCCGGTCTGGCGCTGGTTCCGCGGCAATCTGCAGACGCTCGAATCGCCGCAGATGATGAATCTGTTCGGCTATACCGGTGTCGGCACGCTGGCGCTGTCGGCCGCCGGTGCCAATCTGGTGCATGTCGATGCCTCGAAGAAATCGGTCACGGCCGCGCGCGACAACGCGGCTTTGTCGGGCATGACCGACCGTCCGATCCGCTGGATCATCGACGATGCGGCCAAATTTGCCGCCCGCGAAGTCAGGCGCGAACGGCGCTATGACGCGATCCTGATGGACCCGCCGAAATATGGCCGCGGGCCGGATGGCGAAATCTGGCGGCTGGAAGAACATCTGGCCGGGCTGGTCGAGAATTGCGGACAATTGCTTGATGCCGACAGCCGCTGCCTGTTCCTCACTGTCTATGCCGTGCGCATGTCGGCGCTGGCGCTGGGGTCGCTGCTGAACGAGAAGCTGGTCCATCTGGGCGGCACGATCGAGGTTGGCGAACTGGCGGTGCGCGAGGAAGCGCGCGGGTTGCTGCTGCCGACCGCGATATTCGCGCGCTGGTCCGCCTGACTTGCCATTTGCCCGCTAACATGGTCAGAGAATATCTATGACAGACACATTGCTCCTGGAAGTCAACGACCTCGATGTCGACGTGCTCACCGGAATCTATTCCGAAGAGACCCATTTGCCACAGCCGCTGCGTATTTCGATCGCTGCCGAACTGAAGGTGCAGGAGCGTTATGAAGCGGACACGCCGCTCGACCATTCGAAAAATTATATGGACCTGAAACATGCCGCCACGGATGCGCTGCCGGAAGGCGTGCATTTCAAGCTGATCGAGGCGGTCGCGGACCATATCATCGAGACATTGTTCCTGCAGGACGCGAATATTCTTCGCGTTACGGTGAAGATCGTCAAATTGCTGATTTCCGAAAAAGGGGAGCAGATCGGCATCACGCTTAGCCGGAGCCGGAAATGACCGCGTCAATCGCGCTGGTCACCGGCGGCGTGAAACGGGTGGGCGCGGCGATTGCGGCGCGACTGGCCGAGGCTGGCTATGCGCTGGCGCTGCATGGCAATAGCGATGCCATCCCCGAAGAGGGCTTGGCCAGGAAGCTCGCGGAAACGGGCTGTGACTGGTCCGGTTTCCAGCAGGATTTTCTTGAGGAAGGCGCCGCCGAAGCGTTGATGGACCAGATCGTCGACCATTTTGGGCGGACGCCGGATCTGATCGTCAACAGCGCCTCGATATTCGGGCAGGATGATGCCGGCACTCTGTCGGAAAAGGATTTGCAGGAGCATTTGCGGGTCAACAGTATGGTGCCCGTGCTGCTGACGACCGCTCTCCATCACCGCCGGCCCGCCGGCAGCGATCGCGCTGTGTGATCCACATATTGGACCAGCGCATCCGCAATCCCAATCGGGACCAGCTGAGCTATACGCTTTCGAAACAGGCCCTGGCCGGTTCGGTTCGCTCGCTCGCCGTGGCCTGCGCGGACAAGCTCCGCGTCAATGGCGTCGCGCCGGGACTGACGCTGACAGCCGGCGAATATGGCGAGGAGCAGCTGGCCAATATCACCGCCATGATGCCGCTCGACCGGCTGCCGGAGCCGGATGATATCGCCGACGCGGTTCTCTATCTTGCGCGCGCAAAGGCGGTCACCGGACAGATTGTCTATGTCGACGGCGGCGCCAGCCTGAAGAGCTTTGACCGCGACTTCGTCCATCTCGGCAAGGACTGAATCGCCTCATACGCCTCAAAGGACAGGTTTTCACCGGTCCCGACTTGCCCCATCTCCTGCATATCCGAACGCTGTTCGCACCTGCGACCGGCAGGGATGCATTTGCAATTTTGAAAGGCTCATCATGCGTATTTCCCCCAAATTGATCCTGACCACCAGCGCCGTTATCGCGCTGGCCGCCTGCTCCACCGAAGCGCCCCAGGCCGCCGTCGACGAAGGCTTAGCCGATGCGATGATGGATTCGGCTGCTAGCGCCGAAACCGGAACGATCGTCGATGTTGCCGTGGGCAATGCCGATTTCTCGACGCTTGTCACCGCAGTCACCGCGGCGGATCTGGCGTCCACTCTGGGCAGCGAGGGACCCTTTACCGTCTTTGCGCCGACCAACGGCGCCTTTGCCAAGGTCGACCCCGCCACGCTGAATGCCTTGCTGACACCGGAAAAAAGGCGGATCTGACCGGCCTGCTGACCTATCATGTGGTTGCCGGAGAGCTGAAAGCGGCTGATGTCGTCAGCGCGATCACCAATGGCGGTGGCACCGCGGTGCTGACCACGGTGCAGGGCGGAATGCTGAAGGCCACGCTGGATGGCGATTCGGTCATTCTCGAAGACGAAACCGGAGGGAAATCGACCGTCATCCTGACCGATGTCGAGGCATCCAATGGTGTGATCCACGCGATCGATACGGTTGTCATGCCGGGATAATTTTGATCCGCCTGAACCAAGTCGGACGACAAAGGGCTTCACCGCTAGGTGGAGCCCTTTTTTGTTAGGGTTTTGTGGGTTTCTTTCTGGTGCAGGCAACGCTAACCCGCGCCTTCGAATTTCATCACCACTTGTTCGTATGGTGCGTCAAGCGGATTGATCACAAGAAAGGAAATTCATGTTCAACGCCCCCAAAATTATTCTGGCATCATCTCTTCTGGCACTGGTACCGGCCTGTTCTTCGGAATTGAGCAAAGAGGACCAGGAACTGCTCGATGCGCGCATCGCCGACGAGGCGAAGCGACCAACCTGATCGCCGTACTGCAGGCCAATCCCGACCTCAGCACCGCGAGCACCTTGCTCGGTCTTTCCGGAGTTGGCGCCGAGCTCGATGTCGATGGATCCTACACGGCATTTGCCGCTACCAACGAAGTCTACAACAAGATGGACGCGGAAAAGCTGAGCGAGCTGATGCATGCGGATAACAAGGACGCGCTGGCCGACATCACGAAATATAGCCTCGTCGAGGGCAGCATGACTTCTGCCGACATCGCCAAGGCAATCACCGACGGCGGCGGCACTGCCAGCATCACCACCCTGCAGGGCGGCGTGATCAAGGCGAGCATGGAAGGCGACAAGATCGTTCTTGAGGACGGCGCCGGCAACAAGGCCAATGTCACCCAGGCCGATGTGGAATCGACCAACGGCACGCTGCACGTCATCGACGCGATCCTGATGCCGAAATAGGTTCGGATATCACAGGACAAACAAGGCCTCGCATGATTGCGGGGCCTTTTTGTTTGCGCAGTGTCGGCTAGCATCGGCTGCGCAGCGAAGGAGAGTGATATGCCGCAATATTGGCTGATGAAATCGGAGCCGGACGAATATGGCTGGGATGATCTGGTCGCCGAGGGTGAAGGCACATGGGACGGCGTCAAAAATGCGCAGGCGTCGAACAATATGAAGGCGATGAAAAAGGGCGATCAGGTCTTTTTCTACCACTCGCGCACCGGGCTGGAAGTGGTCGGTATCATGGAGGTGAGCGAAGAAGCCTCTCCCGATGTGACGACTGACCCCGACCGCTGGGTGGTGGTCAAGGTGAAGCCGGTTCGGAAATTGCCCAGGCCGGTGCCGCTCAAGGCGATGAAGCAAAATCCGGCGCTGAAGGATCTGGCGATTATCAGGCAGACACGGCTGTCGGTGGCTCCGGTGACGGAGAGCGAGTGGGCAGCGATTTTGGCGATGGGTGGGGGTTAGCCCGCCAATATTGTCGCTGCCGTCTCCTCGATAGTGCCGGCCACCAGCAGCGGAGATCCGCCGACCATGCCAACTTTGGTCTGGCCATCCGCATCGGTGCGCAGCCACGCGATATTCTCGACAACCACGAGATAGTTGCCGCCGTGCGATTTGAGTAAAACGAATTTCATGAGCGTGTCTCCAGACGATTGTCGCTATGCGCCGCAATCCTCTTTTATGCATTAACATCGCGCGGATATTGCAGTCCGTTTCTAGCTGATCGGCGAAATTTGAGCCTATGAACCTGTTGAGTTTTTGCGTCAGTGGTTTCAAGGCACCGGCATGATCATGATCACCCTTCTTCTGCTTTCCTTGGGCCTGGCCATGGATGCCTTTGCCGCGGCGGTTGCGCAAGGCGCGTCCAGTCGCCCGAATCGCAGCACCGCATTGCGGATGAGTGTGGCCTTTGGCCTTGCGCAGGCGATCATGCCGTTGCTGGGCTGGACGCTGGGAATTGCTTTTGCCACTATCATGGCTTCGGTTGCCCACTGGATCGCTCTCGTCCTGTTGGGGATTCTCGGTCTCCGGATGATCAAGGAAGGTCTGGATCGCGACCCGGAAGAGGCAATGAAAAATTGTCCTTATGGCCGTTGCTGGTTGTCGCCATTGCCACCAGCATCGATGCCGCCGTCGCCGGTATCACCTTGCCCAGCATTGGCGCGCCGATTCTTCTCGCCTGCGCCGTGATCGGGCTGACGACCGCTGTCCTGACCTATCCCGGCGTATATCTGGGCGCGCTGGTCGGGACCAGAATCGGCAAATCGGCCGAGATGCTGGGCGGGCTGATCCTGATCGGCCTGGGGATCAAGATATTTGTGGTGCAGCAGTTTTTGGCGGGTGACCGGGTTTATTTCTTTCTTAAACCGCTTACCGTCGCACCGGCAGCCGTCAGAAATTCCACATCCGTCTTGAGGTGCAGCAGACGGAGGCCCTTGCGCTTCATTGCCTCTGTTAGAGCAGGCGCGAATTGATCGGTGGTTTCCACCGTTGCGCTCCAGCCGCCATATGCCGTGGCGAGCATGGCGAAATCCGGGTTTTTCAGCGATGTCGCCGACAGCCGCGCCGGATATTCGCGTTCCTGGTGCAGGCGGATGGTGCCGAAGCTGCCATTGTCGATCACCAGCACCAGCAGATTGGCATCATATTGTATCGCGGTGGCGAGTTCCTGGCCGTTCATCATGAAGTCGCCGTCGCCCGCGATTACCACGGAAACGCGGTCGGGGAAGCGCAGGGCGGCGGCCACGGACGCGGGGACCCCATAGCCCATCGCGCCGCTGGTCGGAGCAAGCTGGCTGGGGAAAGCACCATATTTCCAGTAGCGGTGCCACCAGCCGGAAAAATTGCCCGCGCCGTTGCAGATGATCGCGTCGGCCGGGAGCTGGTCCTGCATCGCGGCAACGCACAGGCCGAGGTCGAGCTTCGCAGCGGTCGGTTTCGGGCTGGACCATTCCAGATAGTCCTGATGCGCCGCCTTGCCGGCGTCGAACGGCAGCAGGTCATCGTCCCAGAGCGCCACCTGCTCGGCAAATTCGTCCATCTCGGCGCAGATCGGCAGGTCGGTGCGATAGACATGGTTGAGCTCGTCGGGATCGGGATGGACGTGGACGAGAATCTGGTCGGGATGATCGGGGGTGAGGATTGTGTAACCATCGGTGGTCGCCTCGCCGAGCCGGGCGCCGACCGCGAGTATCAGATCAGCGTCCTTGATCCGCTGGACCAGCTTCGGATTGGGCCCATAGCCGAGATTGCCGGCATAGACCGGGCTTTCATTGGGGAAATTATCCTGCCGCCGGAAGGCGACCCCCACCGGCAGGCCGATGCGCTCGGCATATTCAGCGAAATAATGCTTGCTCTTGGCACTCCAGCCCGCGCCACCGATGATCGCAATCGGGTCGGTCGCATCGCGCAGCATGTCGGTGAGTGTCGTCATCGCGTCCGGACAAAGCGGCTGGGCCGGCGCGACAACTTTGGGCCGGTCGAGCGCCTCGACCTCGTCGCGTAACATATCTTCGGGCAGGGATAAAACCACCGGGCCTGGCCGCCCGGAACTGGCGGTATCAAAGGCCCGCGCGATATATTCGGGAATACGCGCGGCATTGTCGATCCGCGCGGCCCATTTGGCGAGCGGTGTGAACATCGCGGTGAAATCGACTTCCTGAAAGCCTTCGCGGTCGCGGTCATCGCGGGCGACATCACCGATAAACAGGATCATCGGCGTGCTGTCCTGCATCGCGGTATGGACGCCGATACTGGCATTGGTCGCGCCGGGGCCGCGGGTGACAAAGGCGATGCCGGGGGTGCCGGTCATCTTGCCATCGGCCTCGGCCATGAAGGCGGCGCTGCCGTCCTGCCGGGTGGAGACGGTCTGGATGGTGCCGCAATCGTGGAGCGCGTCGAGGACCGAGAGAAAGCTTTCGCCGGGAACGGTGAAGATGCGATCGGTGCCCTGGATAACCAGTTGGTCGACGAGTATTTGTGCCCCGGTGCGTTTTTCATGTTTCTCTCTCCATGCTCACCCGCCCTTCTCCCGTGAGAGAGAAGGATATGAAGCCTTGGCAGCTTTGCTGCCTAGGCGAAGTTGGATGAGGGCGTTCTGCCCTCGGAATATTGTACACCCTCACCCAGCTATGACTAGGCAACAAGTTGCCAAGTCGTCGCAACCCTCTCCCTTGAGGGAGAGGGAATCATTCAAGCCTGATGGATCGCCTTGGTCACCATATAGGCTTTCAGTCCGTCCGGTCCGTCTTCCGATCCGTGGCCGCTTTCCTTGACGCCGCCAAAGGGCGCGTCGCCGGGGCTGACGGTCAGATTGTTGATCGCGACCATCCCGGCTTCGATCCTGTCGCCGACCATATTGGCGGTGTGCAGGCTGTTGGTGAAGGCATAGGCGGCGAGGCCGAGCGGCAGCCGGTTGGCCTGTTCGATGGCTTTGTTCAGCGTGTCGAAGGGCCGCATTACAGCCACAGGACCAAAAGGCTCGTCGTTCATGATATCGGCGTCGAGCGGGACGTGGGACAGGACGGTGGGATCAAAGAAAAAGCCCTTGTCGCCACGCCGTTCACCGCCCAGCCGCACGTCTGCGCCCTTTGTCCGTGCATCCTCGATCATCGCGCCGACGGCGCTCGGACGGCGGGGGTTGGCGAGGGGGCCCATTTCAATCCCGTCGCCGAAGCCGTCGCCGACCGCGACCTTGGCGGCGCGTTCGGTAAAGCCTTTGACGAACCGGTCATAAATTCCGGACTGCACATAGAAACGGGTCGGCGAGACGCAGACCTGCCCGGCGTTGCGATATTTTTGCATTGCGGTCAGATCGAGCGCTTTTTCGATATCGCAATCATCGAAGACAAGCACCGGCGCGTGGCCGCCCAGTTCCATGGTCGTGCGCTTCATGCCCTCGGCAGCGAGTTTCATCAGATGCTTGCCGACCGGAACCGAGCCGGTGAAGCTGACCTTACGGATCACCGGGGAGGCAATGAGATGGCTGGAGACCTCGGCCGGATCGCCAAAGACCACTTGCGCGACACCGGAGGGCAGGCCGGCATCAACCAGACAACGGATCATCTCGATCGGGCTGGCCGGGGTTTCTTCCGCCGGTTTGAGAATGATCGAGCAGCCGGCGGCAATCGCCGGTGCCAGCTTGCGCACCGGCGTGAAGATCGGGAAATTCCAGGGGCTGAACGCCGCGACCGGTCCGACCGGCTGATATTTGACAAAGCTGTTCTGGCCGGCCGGGCGCACGAGAACGCGGCCATAGCAACGCTTGGCTTCCTCGGCCATGATATCGAAATGGCTGGCAGACGCGGTGACCTCGCCGATCGCTTGGGCCAGCGGCTTGCCCTGTTCATAGGTCATCAGCCGGCCGATTTCCGGTGCCCGTTCGCGCATCAGCTCGGCGGCCTTGTGTAATATCACGGCGCGCTCGGCGACCGATGTATCGCGCCAGATCGGGAAGGCGCGGTCCGCTGCATCGAGGGCGCGATCCAGGTCGGCAGTCGTGGCCTTGGGCAGGTCCGAAATCGTCTCTCCGGTCGCCGGATTGACGACCTGATGAACGTCGCGGTTGCCGCCGTCGATCCATTCGCCGTCGATATGAAGTTGCAATTTTCCGGGATAAGCGTTGGACATAGTTGCTCCTGTAACCTTCTGCCTAAGCACTAGACTTGTAGCCGGATTCCCGCAATGACTGTGACAAAATTTGAGAGGATAGATTCATGGAGATAGTCACCGAAGGGCTGCGCTTTCCCGAGGGACCAATCGCAATGCCGGACGGCAGCGTGATATTGGTCGAAATCGAGGCGCAGCAGCTCACCCGCGTCCTGCCCGACGGCACCAAGCAGCTGGTCGCCAAGACCGGTGGCGGCCCCAATGGCGCTGCCATGGGACCGGATGGTAAAATCTATGTCTGCAACAATGGCGGGTTCGAATATAAGGACGAGAACGGCTTTCTGACCCCGGCGGGTATCGCGAAAGACTATGCCGGTGGCAGCATTCAGCGGGTTGATCCGGACACCGGCGAAGTGGAGACGCTGTACAAGGACGGCGATTTTGGCTGCATCCTGCGCGGGCCCAATGATATCCAGTTCGACGCCCACGGCGGCTTCTGGTTCACCGACCATGGCAAAACCGATTACGAGAAACGCTGCCACGATATTGTCGGGATTTTCTATGCCAAGGCTGACGGCAGCCATCTGGAAGAGGTGATCTTCCCCTCCAACAATCCCAATGGTATCGGCATTTCACCGGATGGCAACACGCTTTATGCCGCCGAGACGTTCACTTGCCGGCTGATGAAATTCAATATCACGGCGCCGGAAAAGTTGCCGCCGACGCAGGGCCGGGCGGTCCGGGCATTCCGCTCTATCGGCCTCCGGTTATAAATTTTTCGACAGTCTGGCGATGGAGGAATGCGGCAATATCTGCGTCGCGACGATCGGCGAGTGCGGGATCAGCGTCATTTCTCCGGAAGGCGAGCTGGTCGAATTTGTCGAGACGCCGGATATCTTCACCACCAATATCTGCTTCGGCGGCGAGGATATGATGGATGCCTGGATCTGTCTGTCGGCGACGGGCAAGCTGGTCAAGACCCGCTGGAAACGGCCGGGACTGAAGCTGGAATATCTCAACAAATAGGAAGCAGCCTTGAACAGAATACATGCGGAAAAACACCGGATTGACCGGGTAGGCTGGCTGCGCGCTGCGGTTCTGGGGGCGAATGACGGTATTGTCTCGACCGCCAGTCTGGTGGTCGGTGTGGCGGCTGCTGCCACGTCTCAGGAGACGATATTGCTCACAGCATTTGCCGGACTGGTAGCCGGGGCGATGTCGATGGCGGCCGGTGAATATGTTTCGGTCAGTTCGCAGGCCGATAGCGAAAAGGCGGAACGGGCCAAGGAGGCCTGGGAGCTGGAAAACCAGCCCAAGGCCGAGCGGATAGAACTGATAACGATCTACAAGAACCGGGGTTTGACTGCCGATCTCGCCGAGAAGGTCGCCGATCAACTGACCGAACATGACGCGCTGGGCACGCATCTGCGCGACGAACTCGGCCTGACCGAACATTTTTCGGCCAAGCCGTTGCAGGCGGCGGCTGCTTCTGCTCTGGCATTTGCGGCCGGGGCGATATTGCCGGTAATCCTTGCGGCGCTATTCAGCGGCCAGATGCTGATCTGGATTGTGTCCGGTACGGCCTTGCTGTTGCTTGCCGCGCTGGGGGCAGCCGGGGCGATACTCGGTGGCGCGCCTATATTCCGGCCCGTTGTACGCGTGACTTTCTGGGGGGCTGCTGCCATGGCTGCCACCGCCGCTATCGGATCGATTTTTGGAGCTGTTGTTGCATGAAATATGAAACTGTAATTTTTGATTTTGGCGGGGTGATCACAAGCTCGCCGTTTGAAGCGTTCAACCGGCTGGAGGCCGAAAAAGGCGTGCCGCAGGACAGCGTGCGCCGGATCAACAGCGCCAATCCCGACGATAACGCTTGGGCCAGGTTCGAGCGCGCGGAGCTGGATGGCGCGGGCTTCGATGAAGCCTTTGCAGCGGAAGCGCGCGCCATCGGTATCGAATTGCGCGGTGCCGATGTGCTGGCGGTTCTTGCTGGTGACGTGCGGCCCAATATGGTGGCGACGCTCGACCGGCTGAAAAGCGAAGGCTTCACGATATCGTGCATCACCAACAATGTCCCTGCCGGCAAGGGTGCGGGCATGGCGATGGACGATGAAAAGGCGGCTGCGGTCACCGCGATCATGCAGCGCTTCGACCATATTATCGAAAGCAGCAAGGCCGGCGTGCGCAAGCCCGATCCGCGTATTTACCAGATGATGTGCGAGGCGCTGAACGTCGATCCGGCGCAATGCATCTATCTCGACGATCTCGGGATCAACTGCAAACCGGCGGCGGCGCTTGGCATGGCGGCGATCAAGGTGTCGGCCGAGCGGCAGGCGCTCGACGAACTGGGTGTCCTGCTGGATATGCAATTGCCCTGACGCTCTGTGCAAATAGCGGCAAAGCTGTAATATATTCGTCACCAATGAGTCGTCGAACGGTCGTGAAACCGCTATAGCGCGACGGGGGTTGCAAGGTTGCGGGGATTCGTGGGGAATAGCTTGTCGTACAGATTTGACACGGTGGCCCGCTGGTATAGCCAGAAAGGGCTGTACCCGTTTCTTTTGCCATATTGGCGGTTTTGCTGCTGGTCCAGGCCGTTCGGTTGATCTGGCTGGTGCTGACGCCGCTGGGTCCGGTCGGCGATTTTCGCGCCAATGATGTCGAGCTGCTGTCGCCGCAATCGCGGCTGACGCTGTTTAGCAGCTTCGATCCGTTTTCCGTAGCGATGCCACGCAAAGCGCCAATGTCGTGACATCGCTGCAGCTGACGCTTTTCGGTATTCGCATGAACCAGGCATCCGGACTGGGCTCGGCCATCCTGGCGGGACCGGATGGCGTGCAGACAAATTACGCCGTCGGCGAAGAGATTATGTCCGGTGTCACGCTCGACAGCGTGGAATTTGACCATGTGATCATCAACCGGGGCGGCGTGCGCGAGAGCCTCTATCTCGACCAGTCGATTCCCGCGCAGACCGTCGGCACCGAGGATCCGGTGGCGCCGGCTTCCCTCTCCCTGGAGAGTAATGAAATTCCGGGTGTCGCCTCGCTGGCACCGCGCAACGATCAGGGCCGGGTGACCGGGATTGTCTTGTCTCCCCTGGGAGACGGCAGCCTGTTCAGGAGCGCCGGTTTCCGCAATGGCGATATCATCGTGTCGATCAACGGTAATCCGGTCGGCTCGGCCAGCGATATCGAAGCGTTGAAAAGCCAAATCCGGCCGGGCGCGCGCCTGTCCGTCGAAGTCGAGCGCGGAGCCGATACGGTTCCGGTCGCTGTCAATCTGGGAGCCCAATAATGCCTAGTCTCTTTGCCCGGATCATGGCCGTGCTTGTTCTGTGTGCCACTTTGTGGTCCGCCCCGGCCTCTGCCCAGCACACGCTCAATGTCCGAGACGCCGATATTCGCGCCTTTGTCCAGGACGCGGCAAAGGTGACCGGCCGCACCTTCATTCTCGACAGCCGGGTGCAGGGCAAGGTTTCGGTGGTCACCGACCGGCCGCTCAGCCGCTCGGAATATTTCGAGATTTTCCTGTCGACCCTGCGCGCCAATAATCTGGTCGCGATTCCGACGACCCGCGGCGCCTATCGCATCCAGCCCGCCGATGGCGCGGCTTCGCAACCGAGCCGGATCGGGTCGCGTGGCGCCGAGGGCAACCAGCTGGTAACCGAAGTGGTGCGGCTCAAGTCGATCGTCGCCACCGAGGCGTTGGAAACCCTGCGTCCGCTGGTCAGCAAGCAAGGTTCGATCACCGCCAATCGCAACGCCAACAGTCTGGTGATCGTGGACTATGCCGACAATATTCGCCGGATACGGTCGCTGGTCGGCGAGATAGATCGCGACAGCGCCGCCAGCACGATCATCACGCTGAAAACGCCGGGGCGCGGGAAATCGCGACCTCGCTGCAGGCGCTGGCCGCACAGGGCGGTGGCGAAGGTCTGCGCGCGCCGGTGACTGTGGTGCCGATCGACAGCAGCAACAGCATCGCCCTGCGCGGCGACCCGGGCGCGGTTGCCCGCTTTGCGCAAATGGCGCGGGAACTGGACAAGGGCGCGGAATCAGGGACCGAGATACGCGTCCACCGGCTCGACTATGCCAATGCCGAACATCTGATGCCGGTGATCGAGAATTTGCTGGGCAGCAACGGTACGGGCGGCGCGTCGGCAGCGGTTGCGCCCGCCGGCGAAGGTGGCGCGGCCGCTCCGGTCGCCACCGGTAGCGGCAATGGCATTGCCAGCCGCGGGCCGCCATCGTCACGCGGCTGGAGGGGACCAACGCGATCATCGTTGCCGCGAACCCTGACGTCCAGCGGATGATCGGCGAACTGATCCGCCAACTCGATACGCGACAGGAACAGGTGGTGGTCGAAGCGATCATTGTCGAGATTTCCGAGACGCTGGCCCGTGAACTGGGCGTGCAATGGCTGGTCGGCGGGGAAGACGTACCCTTTGCCGTGACCAATTTTTCCAATGCCGCGCCCAATATCGTCGATGTTGCGGGCGGTTTGCTGGCCGACCAGTTTGACACGACGACTACCACCACGACCGATACCGCCACCACAGTGACCACCAACAGCTCGGTCGGTGATGCGTTGCGGCAGAATGCGGCGGATTCCGTGCTGGCCGCGCGCGGCGGTTTTGGCGGCTTTGCCACCAGCCTGGGCGGCAGCGCGGTGCTCGGGGCGATCATCAACGCGGTGCAGTCCGACAGCAACAGCAATGTGCTGTCGACGCCATCGCTGACGGTGAACAACAATCTTAAGGGCAGCATCCTCTTCGGCCAGGAAATTCCGGTGTCGACTGGTGAAGCGCTGTCCGGCAATTTCGACAATGCTTTCCGCACGATCCAGCGGCAGAATGTCGGGATCGAACTGGAAGTGACGCCGCAGATCAATGCCGGCGACGAGGTGCGGATGGAATTGCGCCAGCAGGTCAGTTCGATCGCGGGGCCGGTATCCGACGATTTCAACGAGCTGATCATCAACAAGCGGGAGATTAACACGACCGTGACGGTCGGCGATGGCGAGATTATCGCTCTGGGTGGCCTGCTCGACGACAACGAGCGGCGCACGATCCAGAAGGTCCCGTTTCTGGGGGATATTCCGCTGCTGGGAGAATTGTTCCGGTCGCGCGGCAAGTCGCGGGTCAAGACTAATCTGATGGTTTTCATCCGCCCGACGATCCTGAAGGATCCCAATGACGCCCGGCGTTTCTCCAGCGCGCGCTACGATTATATCCGCGACCGGCAGATCAGCCGCAATCCTGATCAGGAACCATCAATTGATGCGCTGGTTCGCGATTATCTTGGCACCGTGCCGCCGTCGGTCAAGCCGCGTCCGGATGATCAGATCATCTATGCGCCGGGCGATATGCCTGCGGTCAGGGATAGTGGCGTAATCGAGCAGGCTCCCTTGCCGGCGAGCGAGACCAGCGGGAACCGATGATGGAAATCGCCCGGGGAACAGATGCGGTGGTCTCCGAAGCGGATGGCGGACTTGGGGCGCCGGCGGCTGTCCGGGACCTGCCATATGCCTATGCCCGTGATCAGGGTGTGCTGGTACAGGATCGCAGCGGTGAACGGCTGTCCCTTGCCCTGCGCGAAGGGGCTGACCCGTCCGCTTTGCTGGAAGTGCGCCGTTATCTGGCTCTGCCCTTTGATGTGGAACGGGTCGATGCTCCGGCGTTCGAGAAGCTTCTGAGCGCCCATTATGCGATGGATGGCTCGGCTGCCGCGATGGCCGGTGATATGGCGCTGGCCGGCGAGGGGCTGGACGATATCGCCGGGGACATTCCGAGCGCAGAGGATCTGCTCGACAGCGCCGATGATGCGCCGACGATCCGG
This sequence comes from Sphingopyxis sp. BSNA05, assembly GCF_013265645.1. NCBI lineage: Bacteria > Pseudomonadati > Pseudomonadota > Alphaproteobacteria > Sphingomonadales > Sphingopyxidaceae > Sphingopyxis > Sphingopyxis sp. BSNA05. The sequence goes on from NZ_PYIA01000098.1 coordinate 23,342, forward strand.
CTGATCAACGGGATCATTGCCGAGGCGGCAAGGCAGGGCGCTTCGGACATCCATATCGAACCCTATGAGACGGGTCTGGTCGTGCGGATGCGGGTCGACGGCGTGCTGACCGAGAAGCTGCGCATGCCGCCGCACGTCGCGGGCGTGATCGTCAACCGGATCAAGGTGATGGCGCGGCTGGATATAGCCGAGCGGCGAATTCCGCAGGACGGCCGGATCAGCCTGACGCTGGGCGGGAAATTGCTTGATGTGCGCGTTTCGACCTTGCCCAACCGGGCGAGCGAGCGGGTGGTGATGCGGATTCTCGACAAGGAAAGCGCGGGTATTTCGCTCGACCTGCTGGGCATGTCACCCAATACCCATGCGATCCTGACCGATGCGCTCAGCGAACCCAATGGTATCATATTGGTCACCGGCCCCACCGGCTCGGGCAAGACCACAACGCTTTACGCCGGGCTCAAGCAGCTCAATGACGGCAGCCGCAATATCCTGACCGTCGAGGACCCGGTGGAATATGCGATCGAGGGGATCGGCCAGACGCAGGTCAATGCCAAGGTAGGGCTGACCTTTGCTGCAGGATTGAGGGCGATATTGCGGCAGGACCCGGATGTCGTGATGATCGGGGAGATCAGAGATAGAGAGACGGCAGAGATTGCAGTGCAGGCGAGCCTGACCGGCCATCTCGTGCTCTCCACAGTGCACACCAATGACGCGGTGGGTGCGATCACGCGGATGCGCGACATGAAGGTGGAGCCGTTTCTGCTCGCCTCGACGCTGCGCGCGGTCATTGCCCAGCGGCTGGTCAGAAAACTCTGCGAACATTGCCGCACGCCGATCCAGGCGGACGGCTCGCTGGCTTCGCTACTCGGTTTTGATAATGGCACGGTGGTCTATCGCGAGACCGGCTGCGAGCATTGCAACCACACCGGCTTTCAGGGCCGGATCGGCGTGTTCGAGGCCATCCGTATCGATGACACGCTGCGCAAGCTGATCAACGACGGCGGCGACGAGGCCGCGATCACCGCCCATGCATTCCGCAACCAGCCCCATCTGGGCGCAGCCGCGAGAGCGCTGGTCCGGGATGGCTTGACGACGCCCGAGGAAGCGATCCGGATTTCCCGCCGCGAAAGCGATGCGGTCGATGCCTGAATTTGCCTATATAGCGATTGACCCCAAGGGTCGGGAGAAGACCGGGCGGCTGGCCGCGGCCAGTGATGACGCGGCACGGGCGAAGCTGGTTGAACGCAATTTCTATGTCGTCAAAATGGAAGCAGCACAGGGCAGCAAGGGCAAGCAGGCAAAGGCGTCCGCCGGTCTGTTCGGCCCGAAAAAACTGTCGTCCAAGGAACTCACCCTGTTCACCCGCCAATTATCGTCGCTGGCGCAGGTCAGCCCGCTCGAGGAAGCGTTGCGTCTGATCGGCAACCAGAATGAGAAGCCGCATGTGCAGCAGCGGATCGCAACGGTGCACAGCGGGGTTATCGAGGGGCAGCGGCTGTCCGAAGCGATGCGCCGCGAACCGAAAAGCTTTCCGCCGCTCTACCGGGCGATGATCGCCGCCGGGGAAAGTTCCGGCACGCTGCCCGACATCACCGAAAGACTGGCCGATCTGCTCGAGCGGCAGGCCGAATTGCGCGGCAAGCTGATCGGCACATTGGCCTATCCGGCGGTGCTGGCCTTGGTTTCGGTCATCGTCGTTGCGTTGCTGATGATCGCGGTCGTGCCCAAGGTGGTCGAACAGTTTGACGATGTGAACCAGCAACTGCCGCTGGTCACGCGCATCGTGATCGGCATATCGAACTTTCTCGCCGACTGGTGGTGGGCGATTGCAATTGTGATCGGCGCAATACTGCTGATCGGCTGGCGGGCGCTCAAGGAGCCGCAACTGAAATATCGTTTCGATGCCTTCCTGCTGCGCCTGCCCTTTGTCGGGCGCCTGCTCAGGGACTTGCACGCTGCGCGTCTGGCGCGGACGCTGTCGACCATGGTCGCCAGCCGCCTGCCGATCATCGAGGGATTGCGGCTGACCACCGATACGATCCACAACAGCGTTTTGCGCAAGGCCTCGGAAGATATGGTGGAAGCCATCAGGGGTGGCGGCAGCCTGTCGACGGCGCTCAAGAATACCAGCGTATTTCCGCCGATGCTGGTCTATATGACCTCCAGCGGCGAAGCATCGGGACAGCTGGACGATATGCTGGCACGGGCGGCAAGCTATCTGGAACGGGAGTTTGACAATTTCAGTTCTACCGCCTTGTCCTTGCTCGAGCCGATCATCATCGTGGCGCTTGGCGGACTGGTCGCGCTGGTGATATTGGCGATATTGTTACCGATTTGCAGCTTCAAAATCTGGCCGGACTATAGGGCCGGAAAAAGGAATGATCATGACGACAGAAATTGAACATCCGAACACGGTCTCGGCTCCGGAACCAAAGACGCAGAAAAAGCGCAACGGCTTCACGCTGGTCGAGCTGATGGTGGTGATCTTCATTCTGGGCCTGCTGACGACGATCGTCGTGATAAACGTATTGCCCAGCCAGGACCGCGCGATGGTCGAGAAGGCGCGGGCCGACATCGCGACGCTCGGACAGGCGCTGGAAATGTACCGGCTCGACAATCTTGCCTATCCCGGATCGTCGGACGGTTTGCAGGCGCTGGTGGCTGCGCCGCCATCGTTGGCCACGACCGCCCGCTACCGGAAGGGCGGTTATATCAAGAAGCTGCCTGACGATCCGTGGGGGCGGCCCTATCAATATGACAATCCCGGGCGACAGGGCCCCGGCTATGATCTTTATTCGCTGGGTGCCGACGGCGCGCCGGGGGGTGAAGATGACAATGCCGATATTTACGCAGAATAAGACCGGCAGCGCGTGAACCCAGACCTTCTCCTGATTGCCTTTCCCGCTGCGGATGACGAGGCACTGCACTGGTGGCACATCAGTGACGGCGCGGTGCGGGCTGCGGGCTGCGATCCCGACCCGGTCCTGGCTTCCGGAGCTTATGGTCCGGACGCTGTACAAGCGGACCTGAGCGTGATCGCGCTGCTGCCCTCGCATCTGACCAGCATCATGGGTCATGACGCAATCAGCGGTGCCAATGAAAGTCAGACGCTGGCCGCCGCGACCATGGCTGCCAGAGCGAAAAGTCTCGAGAGCGACAAGGTTCAAATCGTAGCGACTATCGATGGCGAGGGTGGTGCGGTTACAGCTTCGGTCGGACGGGATATCCTGTCCGCCGGGCTGGTCCGGCTGCAGGCGCTGGACATCGATCCCGATGCGATCCTTCCTTCCGGCTGGTTGTTGCCGGTGGCTGGTGATGATCGCGCATTTGCTGCAGACTTTGGATTCGACAGGGTTATGCGCGTTGGACATATCATCGCGGTGGATGACCCGGCGCTGCGCGATTTTCTATTTGGCGACCGGACCGTCGAACCGATAACCGGCGATGCTTTCGACGCCATGCTGGTCGGCGCCAGCGGGAAAAGCGATCTGAATTTTCGCAGCGGGCCCTTCGCAAAGAAGACAAAGCGGGCGATGGACGTGAAACAGAAGCGCCGGCTCGGCTGGATGGCCGCGGCGCTGGTCATCGTCTCGCTGGCCATTCCACTGGCGCAACTAGTCAAATATCACTGGACGGCCAATGCGGCAGATGAGGCTGCTCTGGCCAGTGCTGTGCCGGTCGTCGGCGAGCAGGAAGATCCGGAAAGCGCCGAACGGGCGCTGGACCAGCGTCTGGTCGCCGAAAATCGCGGCAATATCATGTTCCCGGTTCCGGCCTCGGCGCTCTATTCGGCCTTGCAACAGGTTCCGGGCGTGTCGATTGTGCGTCTGGACTATGGCGAGAACGGCATTGTGTCCGCAACATTGTCTGCTGTCCGCAACGAGGATATCAATCCGGCTTTGCTGGCGATCCAGAAAGCGGGGTTCCTTATCACCGCAACCCCGCGCACCGACGCGACGGGGTCGGCGCAGGCGGATATTACGGTGAGGGCACCATGATCGACAATGCGAAAATCTGGTTTGCCGCGCTCAGCCAGCGGGAACGGATATTGGTCGCGATTGCCGGCCTGCTGCTGGCGGGTCTCGTCGGCTATTATGGCATAGCGCGACCGATGTTCGGCGCGATGACCGCTGCCGAAGAAGGCTATGTCGAGGCGGTCGAGCGGCAGGCGCGGATCGAGACCAAGGTCGCGGCGCTCTCGCAACCGGTAGACGGTCAGGTTGCCAAATTCAGCGGCTCCATCGATGCCTTTGTCAGCCAGAGCGCTGGCGAGACCGGCATTGCGGTGGCTTCCGTGACACCCCAGTCGGGCAATCGCGTGATCATAGTGGTGGAATCGGCCAAGCCGACAGCGCTCTTTGGCTGGCTGGCGCGGATCGAGCGCGAAGGCGTTGCGGTCGAAAGTCTCAGCGTCAATTCCGCAGGAGCCGGAACGGTCTCGGGCACTTTGACCTTGCGGTCACATTAGCGGCAGAGGCCGCGGCCCTTCACTCGGCGGGTTCGATATGGCGCTGCTTGTCCGCCGGGAACAGGATGCCGCCGTCATCGGCTGACATGACTTCAGGCTCGTCAAACTTGGCGGTTGCCACCTTCGGCTTTTTCTGGACCCATTCGCCTTTCTCGTTGCGGATATAGGCGGGCGCGCGCTGGACGTTCCAGACCAGGCCCATTTTCTCCCAGAGATAGATGATCTGTCCGTTCAAATCGAACTCCCACCATGCGATCTGCGAGGAGGCGGCACGCGGGTGCTGGTGATGGTTGTTGTGCCATCCGTCACCGAAGGTCATCCAAGCCATGAACCAGTTGTTGCGCGAGCCGTCCTTGGTTTCGAAGCGCTGCGACCCGAAAACATGGCCGATGCTGTTCACGCCCATGACGAAGTTCAGGAAGAAGAAATTGCGGAAAAAGCCGCCGATCAAAATGGTGCCGATAATATGTTCGGGTCCGCCGAAGGCCAGCGCCCAGAGGGCTGGCAGGATGATGCTGGAAAAATCGCGATCGACCAGCGGTGCTTGTGGCACCACAATACTTGCGGATCGTCGATCAGGCCCTTGCCATAGACCTTCATGTCCGATGTCGTGTTGTCGAACAGCCAGCCGAAATGGGCGATACCGAGCCCTTTCCATTTTGACATATTCTTGCCGTGACCGTCGACATAGGGGCTGTGCACATCGCCGACGCGTCGGCAAAGGCATGATGACGGCGATGGTCTGCTGCCCATTTCAAAACCGAAGCCTGACAGGCCATTTGCGCCATGATACCGATGGCGAGGCGCATTTTCGGGCCGGCTTCGAAAGCGCGATGGGTGAAATAGCGGTGATAGCCGATGCCGACGCCCATGTTGATGAGGGCAAAGCCGAAGAGAAAGGCCGACCATTCGACCCAGCCGGTGGCGTGGAAGATGGTCCAGTATAGCGCGCCGAGCGAGCCCAGCACCATCGAGGACAGCAGGATGCCATATTCGATCCGCTTCGCGCGCGCAGCCGGTCCGCCAATGATGACGCCATGCTGTGGATGCTGTTCCGACGGTGTATATTCGTCGGGTTGAATGTCGCTAAATGCGGTTGCCATCGACCAAAATCCTCGAAAATCTTATCGGGACCTCAGGATATAGGCTATTTGCGATGATTACAATTCTATTAACTATTAGCGGTCCGCAGGTGCGGCGAGACGCTCTCGGGGACTAATCGTCGCTAAGAGGTTTGCGCCCCCGGCGGCTGGTTTCCCGTGAGTTGCGGATGGGATCCGCGCGCGTTGACCGGGGCGGGCTGTCCGCACGGGGGGCCGGTTGCGGACGGGCTTGCGGCTGCTCCGCCCCACTTGCCGGTCGCCGGTCCGTACGGCTGCCGCGATCACCGCGATCGCGGGACGGTGCAGCCTGGTCTGTTCCGCCTGCTCTTGTGCCGCTTGTTCCCGTACGGTTGCGGCGATCGTTGCGCGTGCCGCGATTGTCGCGGTCATCGCTGTCTCGCTGGCGCCGGCTGCTGTTACGGTCCGGGTCCCGTGTGCGATCGCGCCCGTCATATCCCGAATCGCGACGATCACCACGCCGGTCGGCCCTGCCATCGCGATCTCTGCGGTCTCTGGCGCGATGTCCGCCATAGGCGGCGCGCTGGCGGGCCCAGTAGCGTCGATGGTTGTCGCGCATCGCGAGGCGTCTGCCACCCCGGTCGAAGATATAAATGCCATAGCCGGGATAATAATATTGATCATACCAGCCGCCGCCATATCCGATATTGGCAAAGCCATAGCCATAATCACAGGCATAATAGTCGTCGAACGGCGCATAGGGGTCACAGTCATAGCCGCGCCCGTTGACATAGCCGTCACCATAAGCGCCGCCGCCGTACATGCAGCCGCCGAGACTGAGCAACGCGCCAGCGGCTACCGCAGACTTGAGGAGCCGGGCTGTCAATAAATTGGTCATGAGCTTTCCTTTGAAACCGCCTTTACAGCGCCAGTCGTGCGCGGTTGCGATTGCCTATATATTGTTCCTGTCCTTAAGCCGCGATCATTGAATAGCTTATGAATGGAGTGGCTTGCTGACATTAATGAAAGTAGCTATCATAGGCTCAAATTTCAGATCAGGAGCGCTCCCGTGGCCACAATTGCAGCAAAACCGCATGGATATCCCTTTCAGGAATCCGCCAACCCGCACTGGGTGAGGCGGCCGAGCGAAGAAGAATTGGCGCATATTCCCGGGGAGAAAGGCCTGCCGGTCCTGGGGTGCACGCTGGATCTGCTCAAGGACCCGGGCGGCTTCGGACGCCGGATGTTCGAGCAATATGGCTCCGTCTATCGTGCCTTCAGTTTTGGCGGATGGTCGGTCAACATGCTGGGAGCCGATGCCACGGAGCTGATCCTGTTCAACAAGGACAAGATATTTTCGAGCGAGCAGGGCTGGGGCCCGATTCTCAACAATCTGTTTCCGCGCGGTCTGATGTTGATGGATTTCGAACGCCACCGGGCGGATCGCAAGGCGCTCTCGGTGGCCTTCAAGCCTGGACCCATGAAGCACCATTGCCAGGTGCTGGGCGAAGGCATAGCGCAGCGGGTGGGCGAATGGAGCGGTACCGAATTCAACTTTTATCCGGCGATCAAATCGCTGTCGCTCGATACCGCTGCCAGCGCGATTCTCGGCATCCCCTGGGGGCCGGAAGCGGACAAGATCAACAAGGCCTTTGTCGACGAGGTTCAGGCCTCGGTCGGCGTGGTGCGCAAGCCCATCCCTTTCACCAAGATGTGGAAGGGCGTGAAGGCCCGTGAATATCTGCTCGACTATTTCACCCCGCAGGTGAAAGAGCGCCGTGCGAAGGGCGGCGAGGATATCTTCACGCAAATCTGTCTGGCAACCCACGAAAATGGGGAATTGCTGACCGAGGGTGAAGTTGTCGACCATATGAATTTCCTGATGATGGCGGCGCATGATACGATTACGTCGTCGGCGACCAGCCTGATCTATCTGCTCGCCAAACATCCCGAATGGCAGGACAAGGTGCGCGAGGAATGTCTGGCGGTGGCGCCGGCCGGAACGACCTTGTCGATGGAACAGCTGGGCAAGCTGGAGCTGACCGAAATGGCCTTCAAGGAAGCGTTGCGGCTGATCCCGCCGGTCCCCTCGATGCCGCGCCGGGCGGTCAAGGAGTTCACCTTCCGCAATTATACGATTCCGGCCGGCACATCGGTCGGCGTCAGTCCGAGCTTTGTCCACAAGATGGAAAAGCACTGGCCCAACCCGGACAAGTTCGATCCGCTTCGTTTCACACCGGAAAATTCGGTTGGCCGTCACAAATATGCCTGGGTGCCGTTCGGCGGCGGAGCGCATATGTGTCTCGGGCTGCATTTCGCCTATATGCAGATCAAGATATTGCTGCACGCGATGCTCACGCAGAACCGCGTTCTTCTGCAGGGCGGACCGGACTATGAACCGAAATGGCAAGTCTTTCCCATTCCGCAGCCCAAGGACGGCCTGCCGGTGCGTCTCGAGCGTCTCTAGACCCTTCGCTCTTGTCGTCGGCCGGGTCGGATTTTCCGGTCGACACAAAAATTGACAGCCTCATGCTTGCATGGCACTCTTCAGACTTAATCGGGGGATAACTATGGGGTGGCTTGAATTAAAAGATAATTCAATCACCCGGCTGATCTGCGCGTTGTCGATATTCTGTCCGGCGGGACCGGCTGCGCAAGCGCGAAGCCGATACCGCAACGGCAGGAGACATGGCGCAGCTGTTGCCGACAGGGAATATCTCCAGAACACGCTTTGGCCGTTTCGAAATTGGGCGGTCTTTCGGGGGTAAAAACGGTTTAGACAATATCAGCATCAGATTGCAGCCGGTTGAAACACGCCCTTCGACAGGTTCGCCACGAACAGAATAAAGGAGAATATATATGGCCGCATTCCGCATCCTTTCCTTCCTGATTGGATTCATCCCCCTCTGGTTCGGGGTCAATGGCCTGCTCTTCGGCGCGGCGGAACATATGGGCGGCGACGCATTCAGCACTGCGATGGACAACCAGTATCGTTATCTTTCCGGCGTATATATCGGCGTTGCGCTGATGATTTTCTACAGCGCCGGCGAAATAAGGAAAAGGGCCAAACTGTTTCGCTTCGCGATGCTGTTCTTCTTTATCGGCGGCTGCGCCAGAGCCGTATCCTATCTCACGGTCGGGCCACCACCGACGGAACAATTTGCCGCGATGCTGGTGGAATTATTGTCGCCGCTGTTGCTGCTCTGGCAGGCGCGGGTGCTGCGCTACTAGGCAAAATATTCCGGAAATCTGGATTTTATGATCGCGACCAGATCCGGATCCATGAACGTGTAATTGTCCGGAATGGCCAAGTTGCGGACAGGCTTGTCTTTCAGCAACGGGCCGAATTTCTGTGTGATCTTTTTCCTGTGGCCGGTCTCCATCACATAGATGCTGTCTGCCCAGAGGATCAGATCGCCGGATAGCGGCGTTTCGGCATCGTTATTCGTACCGGCCGAGATGGCTGTCACCCTGTCCACGCTGTTCAGTACCGCCTCGGCGGTCGGACTGCGCAGCCGGTTGCGGGAACAAACGAACAGAAGCTTCGCAGCTGTGCCGCTCACTTCGCCAGCATATCCTTCAGATAGCCGCCGGTATAGCTGCCCTTGACCTTGGCGACGTCTTCCGGTGTGCCCTGCGCGACGATTTCGCCGCCGCGCACGCCGCCTTCGGGGCCGAGGTCGATGATATGGTCGGCGGTCTTGATAACATCGAGATTATGCTCGATCACCACCACACTATTGCCCTGTTCGACCAGCTGGTGAAGCACCTGCAGCAGCTTGCGCACATCCTCGAAATGCAGACCGGTCGTCGGTTCGTCGAGAATATAGAGCGTCTGTCCGGTTGAACGTTTGGACAGTTCCTTGGCCAGCTTGACCCGCTGTGCCTCGCCGCCGGAGAGGGTTGTCGCCTGCTGGCCGACCTTCACATAGCCGAGGCCGACTTCATAGAGCATGGCCATCTTGTCGCGGATCGGCGGCACGGCCTTGAAGAAGCTGACCGCATCCTCGACCGTCATGTCCAGAATATCGGCGATCGACTTGCCCTTGAACTTCACTTCGAGCGTCTCGCGATTATAGCGCTTGCCGCCGCATTCCTCGCAGGTGACGTAAACGTCGGGCAGGAAGTGCATCTCGATCTTGATCAGCCCGTCGCCGCGGCAGACTTCGCAGCGGCCGCCCTTGACGTTGAAACTGAACCGGCCGGGCTTGTAGCCGCGGGCCTGCGCTTCGGGCAGTCCGGCAAACCAGTCGCGGATATTGGTGAAAGCGCCAGTGTAAGTCGCCGGATTGGAACGCGGGGTGCGACCGATCGGTGACTGGTCGATATCGATCACCTTGTCGCAATATTGCAAACCGGTGATCTTCTCATGCGCGCCGGCAATCACCCGCGCGCCATTGAGCGTCCGCGCCGCCGACGCGTAGAGCGTATCGATGGTCAGCGAGCTTTTGCCCGAGCCGCTCAGGCCGGTGATGCAGGTGAAGGTGCCGAGCGGGATCGACGCGGTGACATTCTGCAGATTATTGGCAGTCGCACCATGTACGGTCAGCTTCTTGCCATTGCCCTTGCGGCGCTTGGCCGGCACTTCGATTTCCCGCGTGCCGTTGAGATAGGCTGCGGTCAGTGACTTCTTGGACTTCAAGATCTGCTTGAGCGTACCTTCGGCAACGACCTCGCCGCCATGAACGCCGGCACCCGGGCCCATATCGACAACCCAGTCGGCGGTGCGGATAGCATCTTCGTCATGTTCGACGACGATCACCGTGTTGCCGAGATCGCGCAGGCGTTTGAGCGTGGTCAGCAAGCGGTCATTGTCGCGCTGGTGCAGGCCGATGCTCGGTTCGTCGAGCACATAGAGCACGCCGCTCAGGCCCGAGCCGATCTGGCTGGCGAGACGAATGCGCTGGCTTTCGCCGCCGGACAGCGTGCCGCTGGTCCGGTCGAGATTGAGATAGTCGAGCCCGACATTGTTGAGGAAGCCGAGCCGCTCGATGATTTCCTTGAGGATCGGTTCGGCAATCTGGCTCTGCGTCTTGTTGAGCTGCGCGCCGAGACCCTCGAAAATTCCAGGGCATCGCCGACGCTGCGGCGGGTGGAGATGCTGATATCCTCGCCCGCGATCTTGACTGCCAGCGCTTCGGGCTTGAGCCGCGCGCCGTGACAGGTTTCGCAAGGGGCTGCGGCCTGGAACTTGGCCAGCTCTTCCTGCATCCAGGCGCTCTCGGTCTGCAGCATCCGTCGCTTGAGATTGCCGACGACGCCTTCGAACGGCTTCTTCACTTCATAGGATTTGCGCCCGTCCTGAAAGCGGAGTGTGACGGGCAGGCCCTGCGTACCGTTGAGGATGACATCCTGATGATGTTCGCTGAGCTCGTTCCACGGCGTGTCGAGATCAAATTCGAAATGTCGGGCGAGGCTGCCGAGCACCTGCATATAATAAGGTGAGGGCGGGTTGGATTTCGCCCAGGGCACGACCGCGCCCTTTTTGATGCTGAGCGCCGGATTGGGGACGATCAGCTGGGTGTCGAAATGGAGCTTCTCGCCAAGACCGTCGCAGGACGGGCAGGCGCCTTGCGGGGCGTTGAACGAGAATAGCCGTGGGGCGATTTCCTCGATGGTGAAACCGCTGACCGGGCAGGCGAAGCGTTCGGAGAAGACGATCCGGTTGGGGGGGAGGCCGGTGCCTTTCATGCTCCCCTCCCGCTTGCGGGAG